>NZ_JBEOVN010000119.1:0-22878 GCF_040295565.1 Streptomyces sp. NPDC002785
GGATCGGATTCCCTCCCCGCCCGAAGGCGGGGATTCCCTCCGAAGAGAGGGATGGCGTGGGGCCGGTCAGCTTGGGGTGTCGGCGAGCCGGGTGACGAGGAAGTCGAGGCGCTCCTCCTGACTGTCCGGGGGAATACGGCCGCTGTCCGACAGGGCGGCTATGCCGTGCAATGCGCTCCAGATGACTTCGGCGAACAGTTCGCGTCGCGCGTTGTCCGGGCGAAAACAGCTGACGAATTCGTCGAAGCCTGCGCGCAGTTGGGGCGGCGTTCCGGCGTGCGCGAACTTCACGTCGGTCGGCATGACGAACATGGCCTGGTAGAGGGCGGGCCGCTCGGTAGCGAACTCCAGGTAGGCGCGGCAGACGGCGTGCAGGGCCTGCCGTGGCTCGGGGTTGGCCAGCCGGGCACGGCGCAGGTGGGCGGCGAGTTCGCCGAAGCCGTCGATCGCGACGGCGCGGACGATGGCGCCCTTGCCGCTGAAGTGGCTGTAGAGCACAGGCTGGCTGTACTCGACGCGCTCAGCGAGCCTTCGCGTCGTCACCGCCTCCCAGCCTTCGGCCTCGGCGAGTTCGCGGGCTGCTGTGATGATCAGCTGATGGCGTTGGGCGCGTTCACGTTCACGGCGCTCTTTGATGGCGGACATGACGACACTCTAGCAACGCTAGACATCCTGCCGGAGGTGTGACTATCTTCGACACGATAACTAGCACCGCTAGGCTATAGTCAACGTCGCCACCGTGCTCGCCGGACTGATCGGCGTGGGCATCATCTTCATCGGCGCACGTGCATTCTGGGCGCCGCAGGCCGCAGTCGGATTCGGCATCCCCGACACACCGACCGAGGACCGCAGCTTCCAGGCATGGCTGGCCGTCAAGGCCGTGCGCGACATAGCCTCCGGGCTCTTCATCTTGATCCTGCTGGCCGGCGGGTCACCCCACCTGCTGGGCTGGTTCATGCTGGCCGCGACCGGCACACCCGTGGGCGACGCGTTGATCGTGCTGCGCAGCAACGGGCCCAAGGCGGCCGTCTATGGCATCCACGGCGCCACCGCAGTGGTGATGCTGGCGATCAGCGTGCTCCTCCTCATCGCGTAACCGCTCGTCACGCCGCCTCGGCGGGGCAGCGGTGACCAAGAGCAGCCCTGAGCCGGATGGGTTCGGTCAGCACGGATGCTCACCAGCTCTTTCTGGCCACGCGCCGCCCGCCAGTTTTCAGGTGCTACCAGGGGCGAAACACTGACAGCACGGAATGCACCAGCAGCACGCGCCACCTTGTGCGGGCGGCCGGAAGTGCGGTCTCGGCGCGGCGGCTGTGACCCATATGGCGGGCTGTACAGGCACCAATCCCCCGTGGCGCCACCCTTTTTGAGGCACGGGCCGTGGCCCGCCCAGGCCGTCCGTCACACAGCAGAATCAGGCTGATTTGCAGCGGGGCCGAAGGGGCCTCCTGGCCCGCTCGAGATGCGCGGGCCAGGACATCGATCACTCTGGATATGGCGGAGCAATGCCGCTGAGTGACGGCCCCCTGCGCAGATGCCGATCGGCTTCCTGCCCATGAAAAGGTGACGCACCCATGAATGACGTAAACAAGATCTTGCTAGCCGCCGCCCTGGCCGGCGGCTATGTGCTGGGCCGTACGAAGAAGGCCCGGTTCGCTCTCACGGCGGCGTCCTATATTGCCGGGCGTCAATTCGGGCTTGAGCCCCGACAGCTCGTGACTCAAGGGATCCGCAAGCTCGGGGAGATCCCCCAGGTTGCGGAGTTGGGTGAGCAGTTGCGCGGGGAGTTCATGGACGCCGGCCGGGAGGCCGTGACCGCCGCTGCCAACCGCCGGCTGACGACGCTCGCGGATTCGCTCAGGGAACGTACCCTCCAGCTCGAAAGCGGCGAGGAAGAACCGGAAGAAGGGGAGGAGGAAGAGGAAGAGGGCGAGGAGGAGTACGCGCGGGACGAGGGAGAGGAGCCCGAGGAGGAATACGAGGAGGAGGAGCCCGAAGAGGAATACGAGGAGGGTGAGTACGAGGAGGGCGTGGAGGAGCCCGAAGAGGAAGAAAGCGAGGAAGAGGAGCCGGAGGAGGAGCCCGAAGAGAGGCCGCGCCGGCGCACCCCCCGAGCTGCTACGAAGCCGACACCGAGAAAGCGTACGTCGGGCAAGTCGGCCGCTGGCCGGCGTGAAGCGGCACAGCGGGGAGCCACCGCGAAGAGGGGTGGGCAGAAGCCGGTAGCCGAGAAGGCCACCGGGAAGAAGGCTGCCCCGGGCAGGACGGCTGCGAAGAAGGCAGCGCCCGCCAAGAAGACCGCAGCCAAGAAGTCAGCCCCTGCCAAGAAGACCACCGCGAAGAAGACGGCAGCAAAGAAAGCTGCGACGAAGAAGACCACTGCCAAGAGGCCGGCAAAGAAGAAAGCCGCCAAGAAGGCGCCTGCGAAGAAGACTGCCGCGCGGAAGAAAGCAGCTCCCGCTGCGAAGAAGAGCGCCAAGAAGACACCATCGCGCGTCGAGCGCCGGAGGTAACCGGTCATGGCAAAAACGGAACAAGGCAACGCGGACTCGGGACTGGATCGACTGCGTGAGGAACTTGCGGACTACCTGATGGCGAGGGTGGGGGATCTGGCCGAACGGGCCGGCGACAAGCTGATCGATGTGACGGACCAGCTCACCGACGTCGCCGAGAACGGCGGATCACTTTCCAAGATCGGAGGTGCCCTCCTCGGAGGCGACTCCCCCCTCAAGGCCGTGCTCTCCGGGACGGCGAAGAACCTCAAGGACAACGTTCTGGGAAAGGCCAAGGAAGCTCTCGGCGGTGGGCATGGACGCAAGTCAGGAGACCAGAAGGTCACCAACATCATCGAGGTCATCGATGTCGGCGTGCCTGTGCGTACGGCCTACGACCACTGGACGCGCTACGAGAAGTTCAGCAGCTTCACCAAGGGCGTACGGAACGTCTCGCCGACCGATGAGACGACCAGCGACTGGAAGGCCAAGGTCGGGCCGTCGACCCGGGGTTGGAAAGCGACCGTTCAGGAACAGGTACCGGATGAACGCATCGTCTGGACGTCCGAGGGCGCCAAGGGATCGACCCGAGGTGCGGTCAGTTTCCATGAACTGGCACCCGGACTGACCCGCATTGTTCTGGTCGTCGAGTACTACGCCTCGGGGCTCTTCGAGAAGACCGGAAATCTGTGGCGCGCTCAGGGGCGGCGGCTGCGGCTGGACCTCAAACACTTCCAGCGCCACATCACCCTCACCGACGAGGAGCCGGACGGCTGGCGCGGCGAAATCCGCGACGGCGAGGTCGTACGGACCCACGAAGAGGCTCTCGAGGACGAAGAAGCCGAGGACGAAGAGGCCTACGACGCCGAGGGCGAGGAGGAGGGTGAGTACGAAGGCGACGCGGAGGACGACGAAGAGGAGGACGAAGAGGAGGAGGACGAAGAGGAGGAGGACGAAGAGGAGGACGAAGAGGAGGACGAAGAGCAAGGAGACGAAGAAGAGGAGTGAGTTGACGTCCCGGCAGGCCCCACAGGCATGATGACTCCTTTTGACCTGGGCAGATGTCATCGACGCCGGTCAGCTGCGGCGCACTGCGGTCGTCCTGCCACACATGGCACATGCCACAGGCCTCGTCGTTGCCCGGGGCGCGGCGGGGCCTGTGGTATGTGCCTGAACGTGGCTTTCAGTGCCGGAACCTGTCCTTGCCCTTCTCCACGGCCTGCTTGACTTTACCCTTGGTCTTTTCGGCCTTTCCCTTTCTCTCCAGGCTTTCGTTGCCAACGGCCTTCCCGAGCGTTTCCTTGACTTTCCCTTCGGCTATCTCGCCGATGTTCTTGGCCTTCTTTCTGATGCCCATTTCGTGCTCCCATGGCCTTCGGCCGAGCAAGCGGAGGTTCGGCCGACTGTTATTCGGACGGTGGCAGCAATGTCCCGAGAGGTCCGAGATCCAGATTGAGGTCTTGCATGGAAAGGTCGTATCGGGCGCAGAGCTCCACCATGCGCTCGTGCAGAATCATGAGCGTGGCGCCCAGCCGCTCCTCCTGTTCCTCGGTGAGATCTCCGGCGTCGACCCGTTGCAGTGCCTGGCGTTCCATGAGCTGTCGCAGCAGCTCGACGATGGTGAGAACGAGCTTGATCAGGTCACGTTCCACCGTGTCGGGGTCGGTGGTCACCCGGTGTGTCGTTCTTTGCGCCTTCGAGCCGCTCGGCGGCAGGACGTCCTGCGGTGCGGCGGGCAGCAGGCGCAAGGCGCGGGCCGCCGCGTCGGCGACTTCGTCGAAGCGGTTGACGGGCCGGCGGGTTTCATCGGTCATGGCCGCCTCGCAGGGGTGCGGTGGTGGGCCACGGGGAGGGGTTCTGTTGGCTGATGGAGACGATCAGCGCGCGCAGCGAGATGCGTACGAGGTCGATGTCGGCGATCGAGAGTACGACGTCACCAGTGAGGACCACACCTCCGCTCAGCAGCCGGTCCAGCAGGTCGATCAGCGCGATCTGCCGGTCCGGCAGCGGCTCTTCTGCCGCGGCCGGCGGGCCGCCGGCCGCCCTCACGGCGCGGCTCTCTTCAACGGTTCGGCTTCGGCGGGCGTGGCGAAGGAGTAGGGCGCCCAGGGCCCGGTGACCTCGACACGTACCCCTGGAAGCCCCTCGGCGGCCTGCAGGACGTCGGCACGGAATCGTTCGGTGTGCGCCAGCGGCACGAGGTAGGCGTCGTTGACGACGTTCTCTCCCGGCCCGTGGGCGAGCTCGCCCTGCTGCGCCCGGTGCTGGACCCGGTCGACCGCCACCTCTCGGGCCGCTTCCTCACAACGCCGGGCCGCCTGTTCGGCGTTGCGGTAGACGTCGTCACGCGCGTGGCGCTGCTCTTTGCGGTGGCTGAGATAGGCCCGCCCTGGACTCAGAGCCGGATCCGCAGACGGCTCCGCCGGGCTTTCAGTGGCCGCGGGGGCTTCGACGTAGATCTTGACGCCCCATTCCACCTGCGCGACCAGGTCGGCCAGCCGCTCGGAAAACGCCTCCAGGCGGGCATCGAGCATCTGCCCCACCCGCTCGTCGTCCAGGTACACGGTGGCCAGCCGGAGCGGCAGGACGGTGGTGCGCGCGGCCAGCGCCTCGATCACCCGGTGATGGGCGCGGGCGACCGATTCCAGCCAGTCCAGGTCCTCGAGGTGCGCGCGCAGCGCTGCTTCCTCAAAGTCCTGCTTGGGCACCGCGCTGACCGCGACCACCACGTCACGGCGGTGTCCTGCGCGCACCAGATGCACCGGCGCGTCCGCCACTCCGGCGAGTCCGGGCAGCTCCTCTTCCAGCGCTCCGTCGGCGTCCCGTGCCACCGCGTAGGCGTAGGTGATGACCTCGGTCATGGCTCATCCCCGTTCTGCGGCCCGGCCCGTTCGGTGCGTGATGTATGTGCGGTGCGGTGGCGGGCGGCAGGGCGGCTCTCCTCGTCCCCGGCCGGCGGCAGCTCACCGCCCTCGCGCATGGCTTCGATCTCGGCGCGCAGCCGCCTGTTCTCCTCGGCGAGCGAGCGGTAGCCGTCGCTGGCGTGTGAGGACAGCGCGGGATCGTGCTCCCACCAGTCGATGCCCATCTCCTTCGCCTTGTCCACCGATGCGACCAGCAGGCGCAGCTTGATGGTGAGCAGTTCGATATCCAGCAGGTTGATCTGGATATCGCCCGCGATGACGATGCCCTTGTCCAGGACCCGCTCCAGGATGTCGGCGAGATTGGCCGAGGAGCCCTGACCTCCGTAGGGGCCGGCCCTGGACGGGAAGTCGCCCATCCTCCTGGCGACGGGTTCGTTCACGGCGCTGCACCTCTTATCCCGGTGTCCCGGCGTTGCGACGGGTGCACGTGGTGGCGCTCCGTCCGCGGGCAACTGCCGCGATCAGGTATCGGTGCCCTGGACATGGGCCCTGATCTCGTCCAGTCGGTCCAGCAGCTCGTCCTCGCGCCGGTCGAAGGTTTCCTCGTCGATGTCTCCCGCCAGCAGCGCCTGCTCGAGCCCGGCGAGTTCCCGCTCGACGGGTGCGGGGTCGTAGTACTCGTTCTCCGCGGTCTCGACGACGCGCTCGACGACCCAGGCCACGCCGCGCACCGGCGCCAGTGGCAGGGTGGCGAGTTGAGTCAACAGGCCCATGAGGACTCCACTCCTCAGACGAAGCTGTATGCGGGTAGCGGGCCGCGCAGCCGCAGGTCGAAGTCCGGGCCCAACGTCTCGGCCAGGCCCTGCTCAGCGGTGACGAAGCGCTTCTCGCTGTCCCGGTCCACCAGGAAGGACACGCTCAAGAAGTCGTCCCCTGTCGCCTGCGACGAGCGTTGCTCTCGGGCGAACTTGCGCAGTGCCTCGACGACTCCAGCGGCCAGCTGGTCCTGACGTGCGCTCACTTCCTGGGCAACCAGCTCTCCGAGGGCGAGCGGCAATTCCGGGCTGCTGCGGCCGCTTCTGATCTCCTCGTTGAGCCCCCGCGCCTCGTCGGACTCCTCCAGGATCTGACGCAGCAGCGCATCTTCGTCCTGGGCGGCCTTGAGGTGGTATTCGACGCAACCCTCCAGCGCCCGCAACCGTTCGGTGAACTCGTCCGTACGGTCCTCCAGCACCGCTCGTACGGCTTCGTCGTTCGTGGTGGTGAAGCCGAACTGCAGGGGCAGAACCGTGCCGTCGGCCATCAGCCGTTCCTGGACGGCCTGGTGTGCGCCGAGGTCCCGGCGTTTGGGCCGTAGCTCCTCGGGGGCGTCGCTGACGACCGCGGACAGCTTTTCGGTGCGCACCGTGCGGAGGGTCGCGGGCGGCTCCCCCACCCCGTCGAGGCGGTCCAGGCGCTGCGGATGGGTGGCCGCGACAATGGAGTAGACGTATACGGCCATGACTCACTCCTTTCTGCGCCGGGCGGCAGGCCGACGCTTCGGCCGCTCCCGCCTCTCCTCGAGCTCCTCGTCGTCCTCACGCCCACCCTTGAGGGCGTCGGTCAACACCTCTGCGGCCCCGCTGAGGGCTCCCTTGGTCTTGCCATGCGATCCGCCCTCGGTCACCTCGCCGACGAGGTCGGTCAGCTTGGAGGGCGCCTTGCGTCCCGTCTCCAGGTCGAGGCGGTTGCAGGCCTCTGCGAAGCGCAGGTAGGTGTCCACGCTCGCCACGACGATGCGGGCGTCGATCTTGAGGATCTCGATGCCCACCAACGACACACGCACAAAGACATCGATGACCAGGCCGCGGTCCAGAATCAGATCGACGATGTCGTAGAGGTTCCCCGACCCGCCACCGCCGCCCCGGGCAACGGTTCCTCCGCCTTGCGGCACCACAGTCATGGTGCCTCCTTTCAGCGGCTCACGCCTGGCTACGGGCGTGGCCGCTCATTCGTCTCGCGAACGGTCCTGCGGTGACATCCCGGGCCCTAGCCACGCCTGTCGATCTGTCCTCGGGCGTAGCGACGGGTGCGCTCATACGCCACCAGTTCGCCCGCCTCGTCCAGCGTCACCCGGTAGCTCGCCATCACGCTGGTGGTTGGGGGGACACGTTCCAGCTCCAGGACTTCCACGTCCGCCTGCCAGCCGTCCTCTGTCGGCCTCACTGCCGAGACGGACTCGGGGGCTCGCCCCAAAAGCTCCTGGAGCTGCTCAGCCGCGTACCGCATGGCCCGCGGCGCCGAAACCCGGTGGGTCGCGCGCTTCGTTTCGCTCGTTCGGCTGCCGGTCCGTCCAGTGCTGGTATTCCTGGCGCTCTTTTTGGCCGGCTTCGTGCTGGACGGGCGCCGAACGCGCTCTGTCTCGTCCTCTTCGCCTGCGGCCATGTTCCCTCCGGAATCGGCGGACGAGTTCCGCTGTCGCGCTACCAGTAGTGCCTTCGACCGGCAACCGCATGCCCCATCGCTCCGAGGACCCACAGAATCAGACCCACCACGGCGAGAATGATCCCGATCGTCCAGAGGATAGAGATGCCTGTCAGGAAACCGACGACAAGCAAGATAACTCCGAGAACGATCACGACGTGCTCCGATCTCGTATGTGTGCTCCCTTTTCACTCTGTGCTTCGTTTGCCGCGGCGGCAACTGCCGACGGCTGAGCATTTCAGTGGCCACGCCCGTGGAACGCGAGCAGGATGCCGCCGACGACATGACGCACGCGCTCCTGAGACACTTCACGGCACTCGTTGCCGAAGACCCCGTGACCATGCCGGGTGCGGCGGCACCCATGCGGCTCGCCGCCCGCCTTCGCTACGGCGTCCATAGTGGCCGCACGCGGTCTCCAGCCCCAGATCCGACCTGAGGTCCGCAAACAGCCGGGCGTGCCGCCCGGGGGTCCCAGGGACAGTTGCGGGGACGTGGAGCGCCGGTCAGGCGTCCCCGTACGCCTCGCCGCCCAGCTCCAGCTCGGCCTCGCCCGCTGTTGCGTCGGCCAGCCAGCCACGGAATCCCTCGACATCGGCGTCCGGCAGCCCGATCTCGATGACGACGGCCTCCGCGTAGCGGACCTCGCGGACGCTCCGCCCGGTGGCTCGGAGGTCGTTCTCCAGCTTGCCCGCGCGCTGGTGACCGACAGTGATCGTTGCAAGGCGGAACCGCTGCCGGGTGATGGTGCCGAGTTCGTCGAGGGCCTCCCCGACCACTCCCCCGTACGCCCGGATCAGTCCGCCCGCACCGAGCTTCACACCTCCGTAGTAGCGGGTGACGACGGCGACGACGTACCGCATCTCACGGCGCGTCAGCATCTGCAGCATGGGTACGCCCGCGGTGCCACCGGGCTCTCCGTCGTCGCTCGCCTTCTGTACGGAGGCGTTGGCGCCGATCACATAGGCGAAGCAGTTGTGGGTGGCGGTCGGGTGTTCCCTGCGGATGCGTGCGACGAAGTCCTGCGCCTCCTGCTCGGTGGCGGCGGGGGCGAGCGCGCAGATGAAGCGCGACCTGTTGATCTCGGTCTCGTGCACGCCCGCTCGGGCGACTGTCCGGTACTGCTCCTGCATCCGGCCACCCTATGCCCCCGCCGGGAATGGTCCGGTGCCACTGTCCGTTGTCCCGATCATGTACGCAGACGCAGAGACGATCCGCAGGATTCTCCGGGACACGGGCGAGACCTGGGCGGTGGTGGGCCTGTCCGACAACCGGTCGCGCGCGGCCTACGGCGTCGCCGAGGTGCTTCAGCGCTTCGGCAAGCGGGTGGTCCCGGTGCACCCGAAGGCGGAGCGGGTCCATGGCGAGGACGGCTACGCATCGCTGGCCGACATACCGTTCCCGGTCGATGTGGTGGACGTCTTCGTCAACAGTGAGCTTGCGGGCGGCGTGGCCGACGATGCGGTGGCGGCGGGAGCGAAGGCGGTCTGGTTCCAGCTCGGCGTGGTCGACACCGAGGCGTACGAACGCACGCGCGCGGCCGGGCTCGACATGGTCATGGACCGCTGCCCGGCCATCGAGATTCCCGCGCTGAGCCGGTAGCCGCAGCACCCCTGTCTCTCGTCCGAATGTGCGTGGTGTCACACTCGGCGCCCTGCTGGGAGAATGACCCGCTGTGAGCACTTCGACTGCGCCGACCGTCCGCCACAGCCGATCCGGGCTGGCCGGGCAACTGTCCGATCTGGGCGTGGAGCAGAACGGCGCCCTCCTGGTGCATGCGTCGATGCGTGCGGTGGGGTCGGTGAGCGGCGGTGTCCGGGCGGTGGTCGCTGCGTTACGGGACGCCCTCGGCGGGCACGGCACAGTCGTCGTCCCGGCCTTCACCCCGGAGAACTCCGACACCTCCCCGCACTACCTCGACCGGGTACGCGGTCTCAGCGACCGAGCCCGGGCGGCCGTACGTGCGAGCATGCCGCCCTTCGACCCGGCGACGTCGGCCGCACCGTCGATGGGCCGCCTCGCGGAGGCCGTGCGGCTCACCGAGGGGGCGGTGCGCAGCGACCACCCACAGACGTCCTTCGCCGCGCTCGGCCCCTCGGCCCGGAAGCTGATGGCGCGCCACCGCCCCGACTGCCATCTCGGCGAGGAC
This sequence comes from Streptomyces sp. NPDC002785, assembly GCF_040295565.1. Taxonomy (NCBI): domain Bacteria; kingdom Bacillati; phylum Actinomycetota; class Actinomycetes; order Kitasatosporales; family Streptomycetaceae; genus Streptomyces; species Streptomyces sp. NPDC002785. The sequence continues at coordinate 9,966 of NZ_JBEOVN010000119.1, forward strand.
TCCCCGTTGGCCCGCCTCTACGATCTGCGGGCCCACGTGCTCCTGCTGGGCACCGGGTTCGACACCTGCACCGCGTTCCATCTCGGCGAGTACCGGGTAGCCGCCCCGCCCCGCCGCACCTATCGATGCGTGGTGACGGCCGGGGGCCGGCGCCAGTGGTGGGAGTACGAGGACGTCGCTCTGGATGACAGCGATTTCGCGACCCTGGGAGCGGACTTCGCCCGCTCCGACAACGGTGCGGCTGTCCGGACCGGCCCGGTGGGGTCGTCAACAAGTCGGCTCTTCCGCTTCACCGACGCCGTCGACTTCGCGGCCCGCCGGCTGCCGTCACATCGGGGCCGAGTGCCTGTCCAGACCCTCTGCCCAGCGCACGGCTGAGAGCCCCTCAGCTCTTGATAGCCAGGCCGTCGACGACCACAGCGCCCGGCAGCGCCGCCAGCGCCTTGCCCGGAACGATCAGCTTGCCCCTTCGGCTGCCGCTGCCGATCAGCACCCATTCCTCGTCGGCGACGGCGGGATCGATCAGCAGCGGCCATACGGCCGGGAGTCCGATCGGGGTGATTCCGCCGTACTCCATGCCGGTCTCACCGACCGCCGTGTCCATCGGGGCGAAAGACACCTTGCGGGCACCCAGGTGCTTGCGGACCGCGCCGTTCACGTCGACGCGGGAGTGGGAGAGAACGAGGCAGGCCGCCAGTGTCACTTCACCACCGCGCTTGCCCGCCACGACCACGCAGTTGGCCGACCGGTCGAGCAGTTCCGCACCATGGTGCTCGACGAAGACCGCCGTGTCGGCGATGGCCGGATCCGTGTCGACATGGATGATCTGCGCGGCCGGGACACCGCCCCAGCCTTCGGTCACGGCTGCGGCGACGGGCTCGGTGAGCAGGTCGAGACGGTCGATCGCAGGGCGGGCGTTCTCGAAGGATCCGATGGGTGCGCGCATGCACGCAACGCTGACAACGTCTCGAAGGCGGCCGGTTGACCGTCTCACCGTGCGGGCGGGATGGAGACCGCCATGGTGACCTCGGTCGGTTCGGAGCCGTCGTTCCGGTAGGCGTGCGGGTGATGCGCCTCGAACGTGGCGGACCCGCCGGCGGGTACGAAGTAGGAGGTTCCGTCGACGACGAGGGTGAGCTCGCCCGCGGTGACGTGGAGCAGTTCGACCGTGCCCTCGGGGTGTGGGTCGGAGCTGCTGCTGTCGCCCGGCATCAGGCGCCAGGACCAGAGTTCGAGCGGCCCCCTGGCCTCCGTGCCGACGAGCAGCGTGGTGGAACTGCCCGCCTCCGTGGACCACATGCACACCGCCTGGCTCTCGGGCACCAGCCGGACCGGTGAGCCCTGCTCGTAGTCGAGCAGCGTGGTGATGCTGACCCCCAGCGCGTCGGCGAGCTTGACCGTCGTGCCGACGCTCGGATTGGTGCGGGCCTGCTCGATCTGGATGATCATGCCGCGACTGACCCCGGCACGGGCGGCGAGTGCGTCCAGAGTGAAGCCGCGTTCCCCCCGCCAGCGCTTGAGATTGCGCGCGAGCGACTGGGTGAGCTGATCAAGGTCAGACACATTCCGTCCAATATTTTGGATGACAGGGTCGAAAATACTGCACTACGGTGTGGTGCACCCCACCGTTCATCGCACTGTACTGCGAGGCATGCCCTGCACGGGGTACAGGCGGCCGGGGCCGGTCTCGCCCTGGTGGGCACGGTACTGCTGGCGAGCGGCTGAGGATCCGGCGCGCCACCGCCCCTCAGTCGCCGGACGGGCCCGATGTGTCGCCCGGTTCCGCCAGGGCCAGCAACTGCTCGGGCGTGATGCCCGACGGGATCGGCACCGGAGCAGGAGTGCGCAGCGGCGGCTGCCAGCCCTTCTCCGGATCCCAGCTGCGTACGACACGGGCGGGGGCACCGGCCACCACCGCATGGTCGGGCACCTCACCCCGCACCACCGCGCCCGCGGCGACCACCACGTTGCGCCCGAGCACGGCCCCGGGCAGGATCACCGCTCCGGTGCCGATCCAGCAGCCCGGCCCGATGGCGACCGGCTCCATTCGCGGCCACTGTCTGCCGACCGGCTCGTGCGGATCGTCGTAACTGTGGTTCGTGGACGTGATGTAGACATACGGTCCGCAGTACGTGTCCGAGCCGATGGTCACCTTGGTGTCGGCTACGACATGGCTGCCGCGGCCGAGTACCACTCCGTCCCCCAGGGTCAGGATCGACTCGGGTCCGAGATCCAGGTCGGGCATGAGTCCGGCCGTCAGTGTGACCTGTTCACCGATCACACAGTGGGCACCGAGCTCGATCCATGGCTCTCCGAAGACCGTGCCCTGCGGGAAGGCCAGCCGGGTGCCTTCGCCGATCCGGCCGAACCGCAGCCGTCCTGGATGTTCCGCGGTGACCGCACCCGACTCCTGCACCCAGCGCCAGCCGCGGTGGACGGCCCGGGACAGGGCGCGCCGCCGCCAGGCGGCGAGGGAAGAGAACGCGTTCCTGTTCTTGGCCACCCACACACGGTAGTCGGCAGCGCCCGGCGTGATCACCGCGGCAACCTGTGATGTTCACCCCACTCGGCGCCGCTCCACCGCCCGTCGCATACCTTTCCTCCGACGCGATCGAACAGCGGCGACCGAGCTGCTGCGATCACACGACCGCGACCACACAACACCTGGGCACGGAGGAACGGGCGATGGCAGAGCAGGCGTTGATCACGGGAATGGGTGGCAAGGAGCCGGACATCGATGCGGAGGCCTTCACCGCACCGACATCGGTCGTGATCGGTGAGATCACGATGGCCGCGGGTTCCAGCGTCTGGTACCACGCCGTACTGCGTGCCGATTGCGGTCCCATCGTCATCGGCGCCGACAGCAACATCCAGGACAACTGCAGCGTCCATGGCGACCCCGGGTTCCCCGTCACGGTCGGCGAGCGCGTCTCGGTCGGGCACAATGCCGTACTCCACGGCTGCACCATCGAGGACGACGTGCTGGTCGGCATGGGGTCCACCGTCCTCAACGGCGCCCGCATCGGCGCCGGTTCACTGATCGCCGCACAGGCGCTGGTCCCGCAGGGGATGCAGGTGCCTCCGGGCTCGCTAGTCGCGGGCGTACCCGCCAAGGTCAGGCGGCAGCTGACCGAGGAGGAGCTGGAAGGGATCAAGTTCAACGCGGTGGGCTATGTGGAACTGGCCAAGGCACACCGCCGGGCTCACGAGAGCTGAGCGGAACGCAACGGAACCAAGGGGCGGGGCGGACGGACGAAAGGAAGCGTCCAACGTCTTCGTGAGCCCGCACCGCCCCGGTCCAGCCGGTACCCGGCCGGTGGGTCGCGGCGGTACGTCCGGTCAGTCCGCCACCGGTACGGTCCCCGCGTCGGGCGCGGAGACGACCGGCCCCTGTGCCCCCGCCTTCTTGGCCCGGTTCTTCAGCACCAGCATCGAGGTCACGCCGATCAGCACCGCAACCACCAGGCCGAGGTAGGAGAACCGCTTGAGCCAGGCCTCGGCGACGACCCCCACCGAGTAGACGACAGCCGTGGTGCCACCGGCCCAGACGATGCCGCCCAGCAGGTTGGCGATCAGGAATTTCCAGTACGGCATGTGAAGCACGCCGGCCAGCGGCCCCGCGAAGATCCGGAGCAGCGCGACGAAGCGGCCGAAGAAGACCGCCCACATGCCCCACTTGTGGAACGACCGCTCCGCCATTGCGATCTGGTTCACGCCGAAGTGTTTGGGGAACTTACCGCCGAGCCGGGCGAGAAGCGGCCGTCCGCCCTTGTGGCCGATGGCGTATCCGATCGAGTCTCCGATGACCGCGCCGGCCGAGGCGCAGGCCCCGAGGATCCAGGGGTTGATTCCGTCATGTCCGGCGGCCAGTAGCGCCGCGCTGACCAGGACGATCTCGCCCGGCAGCGGAATTCCGACGCTCTCCAGCCCGATGACAACGCCCACCAGGACGTAAACACTGACCGCGGGGACGGTCTCCAGCCATTCCTGGACGTGCAATGCCAGTTCCTCCCGTGCTGATGTCCCGTTGCCCGTCGGCCAACTCCTCGGCGCACGGCGGGAATGCTACCTGTCCCGCCATCTGCCCGGACAGTGCGAAAGGCCGCCACGCCCCCTCATCGGGGTGCGCGGCGGCCTTTCAAGGAGCCGCCCCGGATCAGGCGTTCGGACGCAGTGTCCAGACGACCGTCATCTCACCGGTCACCGCACCGTCTGCGCGCTGGATCTCGATGACCACGGGGAACTCGGGCCGCTTGCCCTCGTCGAGTTCGGCGACGACGTCGGCCACCGGGCGGCCGAGGGTCGCCGTCGCGGTGACGACACCCATGGCCAGCTTCTTGTAACCGATCTCCGCCTTCACCGCGAGCGGCACGGCACGCGACAACTGATCGCCGAAGGCCGCGATGACGATCGCACCACTCGCCGATTCCGCGAGCGTGAACATCGCGCCGGCGTGGGGTCCGCCGATGTGGTTGTGGTAGTCGGCCTGGTCCGGAAGACGGACCACCGCACGCTCGGCGGTCGTCTCCAGGAACTCGAGATTGAGGGTCCGGGCCATCGGAACCGTCGCGGCGAGCATCTCGCCGATGGTCATCTGTTCAGCACTCATGACCGGATGTTACTCATGAGTAGAACTATTTGGCCATCCTCGAAGCCCCTCTGCCCCGTCCACTGATCGCCTCCATCACCGTCCGCTCACGGGGGCGGGCGTAACGGACCGGCCACCGCCCCTCTATCGTTACTGGCCATGTGGCCAGGACAGCAGCCGCCCGGGGGCGAGCAAAACCCGCAGGACCAGAATCAGAACCCGTATCAGCAGCCGGGGTACCAGCAGCCGAATCCCTATCAGCAGCCGGGATATCAGCAGCAGGGACAGCCCGGACAGCAGCAGGGATATCCGCAGCAGGGCCAGCAGCCCGGCTACCCGCAGCCGAACCCGTACCAGCAGCCGACCGTGCCGCAGTACGCGGCCCCCGGTCCGCCCGGCGGTCCGCAGCCCGACGGCAGCAAGAAGAAGACCACCGCCATCGCGATCGTCGCGGCCACCGCCGTGGTCGTGACTGCCGTGGTCACCGGTGTCGTCGTGATGAACAAGGACGACAGCAAGGGCAAGGACGTCGCCGACGACAAGAACTCGTCGGCGCCCGCCGAGCCGTCCGGTTCCACGTCCGAGGCGAACCCGCGCGGCCCCGACGGGGACGCCAAGCCCCTGATCGCGGGCTGGAAGGTCGTCACCAACCCCAAGTTCGGCACGCAGTTCGACGTGCCCGGCGACTGGGAGGTCGGCTCTCCCGGCACGTTCTCGTACTTCGAGGACGACAAGAAGGGTGACCACTCGCCCCTCATCGGTTTCTCCGCACCGTCGTACTACCAGAGCAAGTGGTGCGTGGACGATTCCGACAAGGACGGCGTCAAGGAGGACATGAGCCTGGCCAGCGCCGGCACCAGGGGCGCCGAGGGCGCCACCGATGCCGCCAAGAACGCCAGGAACGAGGCCGGCGAGTGGGCGTGGGCCGCCTATGCGCAGCACATGCCGAAGAGCACTATCAAGATCAGCGAGCCCAAGCAGTACACCACCAAGTCGGGTCTGACCGGCCAGGTTGTCACAGCCACCGCCCCCAATGTCACAAAGCGGAAGAAGTGTGACAGCGACGGCAAGACGATCGCCTTCACCTTCAAGAACAAGAAGGGCAACTTCGCGTCCTGGGTCTTGTACGGAGCCGATTCCGTCAAGGCCGAACTCCCGGACGCGACCATCCAGAAGATCCTCAGCACCGTGCGGCTGGTGGACGCACCCCCGTCCTCCTGACCGTCTTCACCGCCGTCGGAAAAGGGCTTGGCACGGCGGGGTCGCGGCGGCGATAGTCCCTTGGTGACCGATGCTTCCGCCCCCGCACCCCTCATGAACCGCCCCGGCCGCAACTACCGTCTACTGACCGCCGCCGCGATCATCACGGGCCTTGGCACTCATGGCGCGCTGATCGCGGCGGCGTTCGCGGTTCTGGAGTCGGGCGGTGACGGCGGCGACGTCGGTCTGGTGGCCGCCGCCAGGACCGCACCGCTGGTGGTCTTCCTGCTGATCGGCGGGGCGATCGCGGACCGGCTGCCGCGCCACCGGGTGATGGTCGCGGCGAACGCCCTCAACTGTGTATCGCAGGCCGCTTTCGCCTGGCTGGTCCTGGCCGGCGATCCGAAGCTGTGGCAGATGATGCTGCTCACCGCGTTGTGCGGGACCGGGCAGGCGTTCTTCAACCCGGCGGCCGAGGGCATGCTGATGTCGAGCGTCAGCCGTGAGCAGGCAAGCCGCGCCTTCGCTCTCTTCCGAATGTCCATGCAGGGCGCGGCGATCGGTGGTGCGGCGCTCGGCGGCGCCATGATCGCGGCGATGGACCCGGGCTGGGTGCTGGCCATCGATGCCGCGTCCTTCGCAGTCGCAGGTGCGCTGCGCGCCTTCCTGGACGTCAGCCACATTCCGTCGCGTGCACCGGGCGGCGGCCTGCTCGCCGATCTGCGGGACGGCTGGCAGGAGTTCACCGGCCGCCCCTGGCTGTGGAGCATCGTGGCGCAGTTCTCGGTGGTCGTCGCCGCGGTCGGGGCCGCCGAGTCGGTGTACGGGCCGCTGGTCGCCCGGGACGAGCTCGGTGGCGCCCGCCCCTGGGGCTTCGCGCTCGCAGCGTTCGGAGTCGGGACACTCGGCGGGGCGCTCTTGACGTTGCGCTGGAAGCCCCGGCGGCTGCTGCTGGCCGGAACCCTCTGCGTCTTCCCGCTGGCCCTGCCGTCCGTGGGACTCGCGGTGGCGTTGCCGGTGACCGGGCTCTGCGTGGTGATGTTCGTCAGCGGCGCCGCCATCGAGGTGTTCGGGGTCTCGTGGATGACGGCCATGCATCAGGAGATCCCCGAGGAGAAGCTGTCACGCGTCTCTGCGTACGACTGGTTCGGCTCGGTGGCGATGATGCCGGTCGCCACCGCGCTCGCCGGTCCGGTGGAGGCCCTGGTCGGGCGCAGTGAGGCCCTGTGGGGCTGCGCGGGGCTGATCGTACTGGTCACCGGCGCCGTGCTGTTCGTACCCGAGGTACGCAATCTGACCCGCGCCACCGTCACCACCGAGGTGGTGACGGCCAAGGCGCAGGGGCAGGCCTCAGCCGATGCTGAAGGCTCCGTCGGGCGGCTCGGGTGAGGCGACCGCCTCACCGTCCCTGACGGGCCGGGCGGCTTTGACGAGCCGGTCCAGCGCGGGCCCGTGCTCGACCCTGGCGGGGAAGGCGTCGGCGGCGCAGCGGCGGGTCAGCGTCGCCGTGTCGACGGGGCTCCGGGATGCGACGAGGACGACGTTGCCGAAGCGTCGGCCGCGCAGCACCGCGGGTTCGGCGATCAGTGCGAGCTCCTCGAATACGGCCGCGAAGGTGGCCAGTTGGGAGCGGAGGAAGCCGAAGGGTGCGCCGTCCGCGAGGTTGGCGGCGTAGATTCCGCCGTCGCCCAGCGCCCGGCAGGCAGCCTGTGCGTACTCGACGGTAGTGAGGTGGGCGGGCACCCGCGAGCCGCCGAAGACATCCGCGATCAGAACGTCGACGGAGCCGGGCGGGGTCTGTTCCAGCCGACTGCGTGCGTCCGTGCCGTGCACGATGATCCCGCTGCCGTCGGGGACCGGCAGCTGCTCGGCGACCAGGGCGAGGAGCCCGAGGTCGGCCTCGGCGACGTCCTGGCGGGAGCCCGGCCTGGTCGCGGCGACATAGCGGGGCAGGGTGAGCGCACCACCGCCGAGATGGAGTACGTCCAGCGGTGCGCCCGGTGCCGCGGCGCAGTCCACGACGTGGGCGAGCCGTCGCGCGTACTCGAATTCGAGATGGTCCGGCGCGTCGAGGTCGACGTACGACTGGGGTGCGCCGTCGACGGTGAGCAGCCAGGCCCTGTCCCGGTCCACGTCGGGGAGGAGTCTGGCGGTGCCCTGGTCCACGTCCCGGATGACAGGTATTGACTCGTTCACTCCCCCATTGTGGGGTGTCGGATCAGCTGCTCACGACCGCGGCGACGGCTTCGGTGTGCGCCACCGACTGGGCGAGCCCGGCACGGGCCGCCGCGGCCCGGCGGCTGGGGTCGAGGGAGTTGCGGCCGAACGCCTTCTTCGCCGCCGCGTCCGGGGTGATGACCTCCACGCGGGCGCCCTTCGCGGCGAGTTCGGCCCCTTGCGTGCGCGGCGAGACGATGACCTTGTTGCCACTGGCGGTCGGAGCGATGATGACGACGCGTCCATAACCTGCGGCGAGATGGGCGTTGGCCGGGGAGTGCACCCCGCCGTCGATCCAGGACCGTTCCTCGAAGGTGGCGACGGGCCATACGGCCGGGACGGAGGAGCTCGCGGTGACGGCGTCCACGAGGGGTACTCCGCTGTCCTTGTCGAATGTGTGGAGCTCACCGGTGGCCGCGTCGACCGCGGTGATGCGCAGGGGACGATCGGGCCAGTCGGGCGACAGGAGACGTGTGGCGATCGCCGCGCGCCGTTCCTCCGCCGTGATGCCGAGGTGGGCGTCCTTCGCGATCCGGGCCAGCTTCCGCCCGTATGCCTCGGGGGTACGTGCGGACAGCACGGCCCCCGCATAGCGCAGGAAGGTCAGCGCGCCGAGCTTGCCGCCGGTCATGCCCTGCGGATCGGCGAGCTGGAGTTCGTACAGTTCCGGAAGGCCGAGCAGCCCGGAGGCCAGCTGCGCGCCGACCATCGCGCCCGCCGAACTGCCGATGATCAGATCGGCGGTGGACAGGTCCACGCCCGCCTTGGCAAGCCCGTACAGATTCCGGTCTCCCAGGCGCTGCCCGTGACGCCGCCCGAACCGAGCACCAGTGCTGTGTCTGTCATACCGTCAGTCTTGCTTACGACACCGGGCCCGCCTCCCGTGGAGTACGGGAGGCGGGCCCTGGCACGACACCGCTCAGAGCAGTCCGGTGACGGTGCCCGCGCCGACGGTGCGGCCGCCCTCGCGGATCGCGAAGCCGAGTCCGGTCTCCAGCGGGACATCGCGGCCCAGCTCGACGGTCAGGTCGACCGTGTCCCCGGGTCGCGCCACCGCCACCGCACCGAGGTCGACGTCGCCCACGACGTCCGCGGTGCGGATGTAGAACTGCGGCCGGTAGCCGGTGGTCACCGGGGTGGTCCGGCCGCCCTCCCGCGCCGACAGGACATACACCTGCGCGGTGAAACGGCGACTCGGCGTCACGCTGCCGGGCGCCGCGACCACATGGCCGCGACGGACCCGGTCACGCTCCACCCCGCGCAGCAGCAGGGCCACGTTGTCGCCGGCCTCCGCGGACTCCATCGGCTTGCCGAAGGTCTCCAGACCGGTGACGACCGTCTCGATGTCCGGGCCCAGCACCGACACCCGGTCACCGACGCGCACAGTGCCGCGCTCGACGGCTCCGGTGACGACGGTGCCCCGGCCGGTGATGGTCAGGACGTTCTCCACCGACAGCAGGAACGGCGCGTCGGTGTAGCGGACCGGCATCGGCACGTACGTGTCGACGGCGTCCAGCAGCGCCTCGACGGCCGCGGTCCACCGCGGGTCGCCCTCCAGGGCCTTCAGCCCCGACACCCGTACGACGGGGACGGAGTCACCGCCGTAGCCGTGCGCGGAGAGCAGCTCGCGGACCTCCAGCTCGACCAGGTCGGTCAGCTCGGGGTCGCCCGCGTCCGCCTTGTTGAGGGCGACGACGATGTGGTCGACACCCACCTGGCGGGCGAGCAGGACGTGCTCGGCGGTCTGCGGCATGATCCCGTCGAGCGCGGAGACGACGAGGATCGCCCCGTCGAGCTGGGCGGCGCCGGTGACCATGTTCTTGATGTAGTCGGCGTGTCCCGGCATGTCGACGTGCGCGTAGTGACGGGTGTCGGTCTCGTACTCGACATGCGCGATGTTGATGGTGATGCCGCGCTGCGTCTCCTCCGGCGCCCGGTCGATCCGGTCGAACGGAACGTACGTGCCGGTTCCACGGTCGCTGAGAACCTTGGTGATGGCGGCCGTCAGGGTGGTCTTGCCGTGGTCGACGTGGCCCATGGTGCCGATGTTGAGGTGCGGCTTGGTGCGCACGTATGCCGTCTTGGGCATGGCTCATTCCTTGGAATTCGAAGCTGAGAGAGAAGACCCCAGGGCCCCGCCGACCCTCCCCTTACGGGGTCCGCCGGACTGTCGGGGGAGGGTCAGCTTCGGGCGCCGCCGAGGGGCGCTGCGGCAGCGGTGAACGCTGCCGCTGCGACAAGTGCCGCTGCGGTTGCGGGGTTCACGGCAGCCTTCGGCGCGTCCGCGACTGCGGACTGCGCTGTGAGGAAGGCGTACCGGAACATGGGTCCGATCATGGCCGACGGGTGTGGCCACGTCGAATGGTTTTCCGGCGGACACCGCAGGCCGGACACGGGGGTCCGTGTTCCGCCCCGCCGTCTCGGATGCCGGGTGCGCGGGACGGAACACTCGGGAGCGATTTCGGCCGCCTGGCTCGTACGTGCGCATTGCGGCGGTCACACACCGGCGTCGGTTAGTCTCCCGGCATGCTCGACCCCGTCCCCGCCGCCCGGCCCGCAGACGGCCTCGCCATGCGCTGCACGAGGGCGCTGCTCTCGCCCTGGTCCCGGTTCTCGCTGCTCGTGGCGGTGCTGCTGGCCGCCGCGGCGGCGACCCTGCTCCTCGAACCCCAACGGTTGCTCGCCACCGGCTGGCCCACCCGGCTGAGCGGTGGCGCCGCGGCGGTCGTGCTGTTCGGTGGCGCGTACGGCGTGTGCACCGTGGCCTTCGTACCGCGGCCACTGCTCAGTCTCGCCGCCGGTGCGCTCTTCGGTTCACAGGCGGGGCTGGCCGCTGCTCTGGCGGGTACGGTGCTCGGCGCGGGCATCTCGTTCGGGCTGGGCAGGGTGCTTGGGCAGGACGCCCTTCGCGGGCTGCTGCGCGGGCGCTGGCTCAAGGCGGCGGACGGTCAGCTGAGCCGGCACGGTTTCCGCTCGATGCTGGCGCTGCGGCTGTTCCCCGGTGTGCCGTTCGCGGCAGCCAACTACTGCGCGGCCGTCTCGCGCATGGGGTATCCGCCGTTTCTGGTGGCCACCGGGCTCGGCTCGGTCCCGAACACCGCGGCGTATGTCGTCGCGGGCAGCGAGGCCTCTTCACCGACGTCGCCCGCGTTCCTGGCCGCGATGGGCTTCATCGTGCTGACGGGCCTCGGCGCGGCCGTCGTCGCCTGGCGCAAGCGCCACCGCCTCGCCGCCGAGTGATCCGGTACGCATGGGCGCGGACACAGGGGTGGTGGGCGGTCGCCGGGGTACGCGTAACGCTGTTCATCTGAGGGCGATACCCTGCCCGCGACCGACCGCAGATCTCCGGGCCCGGCACGGCCCTGCCCTCATTTGACCGCAATACGCACATTGCCGACGGCCCTCACTGCCGTCGGCCGATGCACGATCACATCCGGGATGGCCAAAGCCCCATGAGCTGGTTCGAATCGTTCGTCCTGGGCCTCGTTCAGGGACTGACCGAGTTCCTGCCGATCTCCTCCAGCGCACATCTGCGGCTCACCGCAGCGTTCGCCGGCTGGCACGACCCGGGTGCGGCGTTCACCGCCATCACCCAGATCGGCACGGAGGCGGCAGTCCTCATCTACTTCCGCAAGGACATCGTCCGAATCGTCTCGGCCTGGTTCCGCTCGCTGACCAACCGGTCGATGCGCAGCGACCACGACGCCCAGATGGGATGGCTGGTCATCGTCGGATCCATACCCATCGGCGTGCTCGGAGTGACGTTCAAGGACCAGATCGAGGGACCCTTCCGCGATCTGCGGCTGATCGCCACCACCCTGATCGTCATGGGTGTCGTCCTCGGCATCGCCGACCGCCTCGCCGCCCGCGACGAGGCAGGCGGCAGGCACAGGGCCGCCAAGGAGCGCAAGACGCTCAGGGAGCTCGGCGTCAAGGACGGCCTGATCTTCGGCTTCTGCCAGGCGATGGCCCTGATCCCGGGCGTCTCCCGCTCCGGCGCCACCATCAGCGGCGGTCTGCTGATGGGGTACACCCGCGAGGCGGCGGCCCGTTACTCCTTCCTGCTCGCGATCCCGGCGGTGCTCGCCTCGGGTGTCTTCGAGCTGAAGGACGCGGGTGAGGGACATGTGTCGTGGGGGCCGACGATCTTCGCGACGTTCATCGCGTTCGGCGTGGGCTATGCCGTTATCGCCTGGTTCATGAAATTCATCACGACGAAGAGCTTCATGCCGTTTGTCATCTATCGCGTGCTTCTCGGGCTGATCCTGTTCGCGCTGGTGACGGCTGGGGTACTGAGCCCGCACGCGGGCGAGTCGGCGGGCTGAGGGCTGTCTCGTAATCCCTGACGGGCGCACGACGACAGCTACGGCACCTCGCCGCGTTGTCGGAACGTCCGCACACATCCAGTATGCGGACGCTCCTCCGCCTTGCGATGCACCGCATCTGACGCCGCGCGCTGTCCCGCCAGGGATTACGAGACAGCCCTCAGCTTGATCTTTAACCTTTGCGGCGAGGCCCGGGGGCCGGCTTCCCGTCCGCCGGCTCAGCGCTTCGCCCTGCGGCGGGCCAGCAGCCCGCCTATGACCAGCCCCACCAGCAGAGTCACGGTCAGTACCGCCCAGAGCGGCAGGGTGACGGTGGGTACCCACAGCCGGATGCCGACCGATTCGGTGTTCGCGGCGATGAACCAGATCGCAAGACCGATCAGCACCACGATCCCGATGGTGCGAATCCGCACATCCCGGCCCTTGACGGAGAGGGTCGGCGGGGCGTGCGGTCGAGACGACTTCCGTGCCATGGTCCCAGTATTGAGCGGTTCAGGCGATTAGTCCTGATAAGTCCCATTCATCGCGCTCGGCGCAGCGAACTCGGCGCCGACCACCGCCACGCCACTTCGCAGAAGTGGCG
>NZ_JBEOVN010000120.1:0-22660 GCF_040295565.1 Streptomyces sp. NPDC002785
CCCGCGCCGACACGGCGGCACGTTTCTGCGGAGGGGTGTCAGCCCTCGTCGTGGGCGACGGCGCGGCGCGCGTCGGCGTCCAGCACGCCCCAGCTGATCAGCTGTTCCGTGAGCACGGACGGCGACTGGTCGTAGATCACGGCCAGCGTGCGCAGGTCGTCCTGGCGGATCGACAGCACCTTGCCGTTGTAGTCGCCGCGCTGGCTCTGGATCGTCGCGGCATAACGCTGCAGCGGTCCGGCCTTCTCCGGCGGGACGTGGGCGAGGCGCTCCAGGTCCAGGACAAGCTTCGGCGGCGGCTCGGCGGCCCCGCCAGGCGTCGTACCGGGCAGGAGTTCCTGCACCGGGACTCCGTAGAAATCCGCGAGCTCGGCGAGGCGCTGTACGGTCACGGCACGGTCGCCGCGCTCGTACGAACCGACCACGACGGCCTTCCAGCGGCCCTGGGACTTCTCCTCCACGCCATGGAGGGAGAGGCCCTGCTGGGTGCGGATGGCACGGAGTTTGGCCCCGAGCTGTTTTGCGTATTCGCTGGACATAAGGCTCCCCGGACGCTGGAACATTTTGCGGCTCCGCCGCGTGGCTGGTAACTCACTGTGAGGTTACGCAGCGTTACTTGGATGCGTCAAGCCGAATGGTCCGGACCGGCACCTCCCGGGGGGTGCTACCAGAGCATGGCGCAACCCCTGGTAGCGTTGATGACGCAATTTCGACGTCCTTTAAGGTCCGTCCAGTGAGGCGGAGAAGGAGGTCCGTTTCTTATGGACGCACAGCATGAAGCCACCGGCAACGCGGCACGCCCCGTTCTGGAGGCTCCCGACATCGCCCGGGCACTGACCCGAATCGCTCACGAAATCGTCGAACGCGCCAAGGGTGCCGACGATGTGGTGCTTCTCGGCATTCCGACGAGGGGCGTCTTCCTCGCCGACCGGCTCGCGGAAAAACTCCAAGAGATCACCGGCCGGAAGATGCCGGTCGGCTCGCTCGACATCACGATGTACCGCGACGACCTGCGGCTGCGCCCTGCGCGCGCCCTGGCCCGTACCGAGATCCCCGGCGAGGGCATCGAGGGCCGCCTGGTCGTCCTCGTCGACGATGTCCTCTTCTCGGGCCGCACGATCCGCGCCGCGCTCGATGCGCTGGGCGACATCGGCCGGCCCCGCGCGGTGCAGCTCGCGGTCCTCGTCGACCGCGGTCACCGCGAACTCCCGATCCGTGCCGACTACGTCGGCAAGAACCTCCCCACGTCGCTGCGGGAGACGGTCAAGGTCCAGCTCGCCGAGGAGGACGGCCGCGACGCCGTGCTGCTCGGTGTCCAGCAGACCGCCCCGGCGGGCGCGCAGTAACTGCACTTCACCCGTACGGCGTACCTCGAAGCCGTACGGCAGTTTCCGCACGTCCGCATGCCTGAACCCTCCAGCCATCCGGAGAACACCCAGATGAAGCGTCACCTCATCTCGGCCGCCGATCTCACCCGCGACGACGCCGTCCTGATCCTCGACACCGCCGAGGAGATGGCCCGGGTCGCGGACCGGCCGATCAAGAAGCTCCCCACCCTGCGCGGCCGTACCGTCGTCAACCTCTTCTTCGAGGACTCGACGCGCACCCGCATCTCCTTCGAGGCCGCCGCCAAGCGCCTCTCCGCCGATGTCATCAACTTCTCCGCGAAGGGCTCGTCCGTCTCCAAGGGCGAGTCGCTCAAGGACACCGCACTGACCTTGGAGGCGATGGGTGCCGACGCCGTCGTCATCCGGCACGGCGCCTCCGGTGCCCCGTACCGCCTCGCCACCTCCGGTTGGATCGACGGTGCCGTCGTCAACGCAGGCGACGGCACCCACGAGCACCCCACCCAGGCGCTTCTGGACGCCTTCACCGTGCGCCGCCGCCTGGTCGGGGCCGACAGCGGTCTCGGCCGGGACCTCGAAGGCCGCCGGATCACCATCGTCGGCGACATCCTGCACAGCCGGGTGGCCCGCTCCAACGTCCATCTGCTGAATACGCTCGGCGCCCACGTCACCCTGGTGGCCCCGCCGACCCTCGTCCCCGTCGGCGTCGAGCAGTGGCCGTGCGACGTCAACTACAGCCTCGACGAGGTGCTGCCGAAGTCCGACGCGGTGATGATGCTCCGTGTGCAGCGCGAACGGATGAACGCCGCGTACTTCCCGACCGAGCGCGAGTACTCCCGCCGCTACGGCCTGGACGGCGACCGCATGGCGAAGATGCCCGAGCATGCCATCGTCATGCACCCCGGCCCGATGGTCCGGGGCATGGAGATCACCGCAGAGGTCGCCGACTCCGACCGGTGCACGGTCGTCGAGCAGGTCGCCAACGGCGTCTCGGTCCGCATGGCCGTCCTGTACCTGCTGCTGGGCGGCTCCGGGCCCGCCACCCCGTCCCACCCGTCGCCCGCCACCCCCTCCCGTACCGAGGAGAACAAGTAATCATGAGCAAGATCCTTATCCGCGGCGCGAAGATCCTCGGCGGCGAACCCCAGGACGTCCTGATCGACGGGGAGACCATCGCGGCGGTCGGTGCCGGTATCGACGCCGGTGACGCGACCGTCGTCGAAGCCGAGGGCCAGATCCTGCTGCCCGGCCTCGTCGACCTCCACACCCACCTGCGCGAGCCCGGCCGCGAGGACTCCGAGACCGTCCTCACCGGGACGAAGGCGGCGGCCGTCGGTGGCTTCACCGCCGTCCATGCCATGGCCAACACCTTCCCGGTCGCCGACACCGCCGGTGTCGTCGAGCAGGTCTGGCGACTCGGCAAGGAGTCCGGCTACTGCGACGTGCAGCCGATCGGCGCCGTCACCGTCGGCCTGGAGGGCAGGAAGCTCGCCGAGCTCGGCGCCATGCACGATTCGGCCGCCGGAGTGAAGGTCTTCTCCGACGACGGCAAGTGCGTCGACGACGCGGTGATCATGCGACGCGCGCTGGAGTACGTGAAGGCCTTCGACGGCGTCGTCGCCCAGCACGCCCAGGAGCCCCGCCTCACCGAGGGCGCCCAGATGAACGAGGGCATCGTCTCCGCGGAACTCGGCCTCGGCGGCTGGCCCGCCGTCGCCGAGGAGTCGATCATCGCCCGCGACGTACTGCTCGCCGCCCACGTCGGCTCCCGGGTGCACATCTGCCACCTGTCGACCGCCGGCTCCGTCGAGATCGTCCGCTGGGCCAAGTCCAAGGGCTGGAACGTCACCGCCGAGGTCACCCCGCACCACCTGCTCCTCACCGACGAGCTCGTACGGTCCTACAACCCGGTCTACAAGGTGAACCCGCCGCTGCGCACCGAGGCCGACGTCACGGCCCTGCGCGAGGCGCTCGCCGACGGCACCATCGACTGCGTCGCCACCGACCACGCCCCGCACCCCCACGAGGACAAGGACTGCGAGTGGGCCGCCGCCGCCATGGGCATGGTGGGCCTGGAGACCGCGCTCTCCGTCGTCCAGCAGACGATGGTGGACACCGGTCTCATCGACTGGGCGGGCGTCGCCGACCGGATGTCGTTCCGTCCGGCCGCCATCGGCCGTCTCGACGGACACGGCCGGCCCGTCTCGGCCGGTGAGCCCGCCAACCTCACGCTGGTCGATCCGGCATACCGTGGTGTTGTGGACCCCGCAGGCTTCGCCTCCCGCAGCCGCAACACTCCCTACGAGGGTCGCGAGCTGCCGGGCCGAGTCACCCACACCTTCCTGCGGGGCCGTGCCACGGTCGTCGACGGGAAGCTCGCGTGACATCACTCACCCCCCTGTACCTCCAGCTCGCCGCCGAGCAGAAGTCGGCCGAAGTGACCGGCTGGTCCGCTCGCATCAGCTGGGTCATCGGACTGATCGTCCTCATCGCCTTCGTCTACTGGCTGATGCGCCAGGGATGGAAGTGGCGGGGGAGTCTCCAGTCCGATCTGCCGGAGCTCGCGACCACCCCGGAGGGGTTCGCGGACGGCGAGAAGCTGCTGACGCTGACCGGCCGGTACCACGCCTCGACCACCGCCGGGCAGTGGCTCGACCGGATCGTCGCCCATGGCCTCGGTACCCGCAGCCGCGTCGAGCTCACCCTGACCGACCAGGGCCTCGACGTCGTACGCCCCGGGGCAGCCGACTTCTTCGTCCCGGCCGCCGCACTGCGCGAGGCCCGGCTCGACAAGGGCATCGCCGGCAAGGTCCTCCCCGAGGGCGGCCTGCTGATCATCACCTGGGCGCACGGCGACAAGCTGATCGACTCCGGTTTCCGCTCCGACCACTCGGCCGAGCACCCGGCCTGGGTCGAGGCCATCGAACAACTCACCAGCACTACGGAAGGCACCGCACGATGACGATCTCCACCCGGGGAGCCGCCAAAGCTCCCGCTGTACTCGTCCTGGAGGACGGCCGCGCCTTCCGCGGCCGCGCCTACGGGGCCGTGGGGGAGACCTTCGGCGAGGCGGTGTTCTCCACCGGCATGACCGGCTACCAGGAGACGCTGACCGACCCCTCGTACCACCGCCAGGTCGTCGTGATGACCGCCCCGCACGTCGGCAACACCGGGGTGAACGACGAGGACCCCGAGTCGAAGCAGATCTGGGTCGCCGGATACGTCGTCCGCGACCCCGCCCGGGTGCCCTCCAACTGGCGCTCGCAGCGCTCGCTCGACGAGGAGCTGGAGCGCCAGGGCGTCGTCGGCATCAGCGGCATCGACACCCGCGCCCTCACCCGTCACCTCCGCGAGCGCGGCGCCATGCGTGTCGGCATCTTCTCCGGTGACGCCATCGCCGACGACGCCACGCTGCTGGCCCGCGTCCAGGAGGCCCCCCAGATGGTGGGCGCCGACCTCTCCGCCGAGGTCGCCACCAAGGAGGCGTACGTCGTCCCCGCGATCGGTACGAAGAAGTTCACCGTCGCCGCGATCGACCTGGGTATCAAGGGCATGACCCCGCACCGGATGGCCGAGCGCGGCATCGAGGTGCACGTGCTGCCCGCCACCGCCACCCTGGAGGAGGTGTACGCGGTCGAGCCCGACGGCGTCTTCTTCTCCAACGGCCCCGGTGACCCGGCCACCGCCGACCACCCGGTCTCCGTCATGCAGGGCGTCCTGGAGCGGAAGACCCCGCTCTTCGGTATCTGCTTCGGCAACCAGATCCTGGGCCGCGCCCTCGGCTTCGGCACCTACAAGCTGAAGTACGGCCACCGCGGCATCAACCAGCCGGTGCAGGACCGCACGACCGGCAAGGTCGAGGTCACCGCACACAACCACGGCTTCGCCGTCGACGCCCCGCTGGACAAGGTGTCGGACACGAAGTTCGGCCGCGCCGAGGTCTCCCACGTCTGTCTGAACGACCAGGTCGTCGAGGGGCTGCAACTCCTCGACCAGCCTGCCTTCAGCGTTCAGTACCACCCCGAAGCAGCCGCGGGCCCGCACGACGCCGCGTACCTCTTCGACCGCTTCGTATCCCTGATGGAGGGCCAGCGTGCCTAAGCGCTCCGATATCCAGTCCGTCCTGGTCATCGGCTCCGGCCCGATCGTCATCGGTCAGGCCGCCGAGTTCGACTACTCCGGCACCCAGGCCTGCCGCGTACTCAAGGCCGAGGGCCTGCGCGTCATCCTGGTGAACTCCAACCCGGCGACGATCATGACCGACCCGGAGATCGCCGACGCCACGTACGTCGAGCCGATCACCCCCGAGTTCGTCGAGAAGATCATCGCCAAGGAACGCCCCGACGCGCTGCTCCCCACACTGGGCGGCCAGACCGCGCTCAACACCGCGATCTCCATGCACGAGAACGGTGTCCTGGAGAAGTACGGCGTCGAGCTCATCGGCGCCAACGTCGAGGCCATCAACAAGGGCGAGGACCGCGACCTCTTCAAGGGTGTCGTCGAGGCCGTCAACGCCAAGATCGGCCACGGCGAGTCCGCCCGCTCGGTCATCTGCCACTCCATGGACGACGTCCTGGCGGGTGTCGAGACGCTCGGCGGCTACCCCGTGGTCGTCCGCCCCTCCTTCACCATGGGCGGCGCCGGCTCAGGCTTCGCCCACGACGAGGAGGAGCTGCGCCGGATCGCCGGCCAGGGCCTCACGCTCTCCCCGACCACCGAGGTGCTCCTGGAGGAGTCCATCCTCGGCTGGAAGGAGTACGAGCTGGAGCTGATGCGCGACAAGCACGACAACGTCGTGGTCGTCTGCTCCATCGAGAACTTCGACCCGATGGGCGTTCACACGGGTGACTCGATCACCGTCGCCCCGGCGATGACGCTCACCGACCGCGAGTACCAGCGACTACGCGACATCGGCATCGCGATCATCCGCGAGGTCGGCGTCGACACCGGCGGCTGCAACATCCAGTTCGCCATCGACCCGACCGACGGCCGCGTCATCGTGATCGAGATGAACCCGCGCGTCTCCCGCTCCTCGGCGCTCGCCTCGAAGGCCACCGGCTTCCCGATCGCCAAGATCGCCGCCAAGCTGGCCGTCGGCTACACGCTCGACGAGATCCCGAACGACATCACCGAGAAGACCCCGGCCTCCTTCGAGCCGACCCTCGACTATGTCGTCGTCAAGGCCCCGCGGTTCGCCTTCGAGAAGTTCCCCTCCGCCGACTCCACCCTCACCACCACCATGAAGTCGGTGGGCGAGGCCATGGCGATCGGCCGGAACTTCACCGAGGCGCTCCAGAAGGCGCTGCGCTCGCTGGAGAAGAAGGGCTCGCAGTTCTCCTTCACCGGTGAGACCGGCGACAAGGCCGAGCTGCTGGCCGAGGCGGTCCGCCCGACCGACGGCCGGATCAACACCGTCATGCAGGCGATCCGGGCCGGCGCCACCCAGGAAGAGGTCTTCGACGCCACGAAGATCGACCCCTGGTTCGTCGACCAGCTCTTCCTGATCAAGGAGATCGCCGACGAGCTGGCCGGCGCGGACGAGCTCGACCCCGAGCTGCTCGCCGAGGCCAAGCGTCACGGCTTCTCCGACGCGCAGATCGCCGACATCCGCAGTCTGCGCGAGGACGTCGTGCGCGAGGTGCGGCACGCCCTGGGCATCCGCCCGGTCTACAAGACGGTCGACACCTGCGCCGCCGAGTTCGCCGCGAAGACGCCGTACTTCTACTCCAGTTACGACGAGGAGAGCGAGGTCGCGTCCCGCACCAAGCCCGCGGTGATCATCCTCGGCTCCGGCCCCAACCGCATCGGCCAGGGCATCGAGTTCGACTACTCCTGCGTCCACGCCTCCTTCGCCCTGAGCGACGCGGGCTACGAGACCGTGATGGTCAACTGCAACCCGGAGACCGTCTCCACCGACTACGACACCTCCGACCGCCTGTACTTCGAGCCGCTGACGCTCGAGGACGTGCTGGAGATCGTGCACGCCGAGTCCCTCGCGGGCCCGGTCGCCGGTGTCATCGTCCAGCTCGGCGGCCAGACCCCGCTGGGTCTGTCGCAGGCGCTCAAGGACAACGGCGTGCCCGTCGTCGGTACGTCCCCGGAGGCCATCCACGCCGCCGAGGACCGCGGCGCCTTCGGCCGCGTCCTGGCCGAGGCCGGACTCCCGGCCCCGAAGCACGGCACCGCCACCACGTTCGCCGAGGCCAAGTCCATCGCCGACGAGATCGGCTACCCCGTCCTCGTACGCCCCAGCTATGTGCTCGGCGGCCGCGGCATGGAGATCGTGTACGACGAGACGCGGCTCTCCTCGTACATCGCCGAGTCCACCGAGATCAGCCCCACCCGGCCGGTCCTGGTCGACCGCTTCCTCGACGACGCGATCGAGATCGATGTCGACGCGCTCTACGACGGCACCGAGCTCTACCTCGGCGGCGTCATGGAGCACATCGAGGAGGCCGGCATCCACTCCGGCGACTCCGCCTGCGCGCTGCCCCCGATCACGCTCGGCGGCTTCGACATCAAGCGGCTGCGCGCCTCCACCGAGGGCATCGCCAAGGGCGTCGGCGTACGCGGACTGATCAACATCCAGTTCGCGCTCTCCGGCGACATCCTGTACGTGCTGGAGGCCAACCCGCGCGCGTCGCGCACCGTCCCCTTCACCTCGAAGGCGACCGCGGTACCGCTCGCCAAGGCAGCTGCCCGGATCTCGCTGGGCGCGACCGTCGCCGAGCTGCGCGCGGAGGGCCTGCTCCCGGCCAACGGCGACGGCGGAACCCTGCCGCTCGACGCACCGATCTCCGTCAAGGAGGCCGTCATGCCGTGGTCGCGCTTCCGCGACATCCACGGCCGCGGCGTCGACACCGTCCTCGGCCCGGAGATGCGTTCCACCGGTGAGGTCATGGGCATCGACTCGGTCTTCGGCACGGCGTACGCCAAGTCACAGGCCGGCGCCTACGGCCCGCTGCCCACCAAGGGCCGCGCCTTCATCTCGGTCGCCAACCGCGACAAGCGCTCGATGATCTTCCCGGCGCGCGAACTCGTCGCACACGGCTTCGAGCTGCTCGCCACCTCGGGCACCGCCGAGGTCCTCAAGCGCAACGGCATCAACGCCACGGTCGTGCGCAAGCAGTCCGAGGGCGTGGGACCGCAGGGCGAGAAGACCATCGTCCAGCTGATCCACGACGGCGAGGTCGACCTGATCGTCAACACGCCGTACGGCACGGGCGGCCGCCTCGACGGCTACGAGATCCGTACCGCCGCCGTGGCCCGGTCCGTGCCGTGCCTGACGACGGTCCAGGCGCTCGCCGCCGCCGTCCAGGGCATCGACGCACTCACCCACGGAGACGTCGGCGTCCGTTCCCTCCAGGAACACGCGGAGCGTCTGACCGCGGCCCGCGACTAGCAGTCCAGCAGGGGGACACCGGAAACGGTGTCCCCCTCTCCGTGAGGACACCGAGGACACCCGATGTACAAATTCTTCTTCCAGCTGGTCTTCAAGCGGATGGACCCGGAGCAGGCGCACCACCTGGCCTTCCGCTGGATCCGCCTCGCCGCCCGCGCCCCCGTGCTGCGTACCTTCGTCGCTGCCGCGCTCGCCCCCCGCTACAAGGAGCTGCGCACCGAGGCCCTCGGCCTGCGGATGCACGGCCCCTTCGGCCTCGCCGCCGGCTTCGACAAGAACGCCGTCGCGATCGACGGTATGTCGATGCTCGGTTTCGACCACATCGAGATCGGTACGGTCACGGGCGAGCCGCAGCCCGGCAACCCCAAGAAGCGTCTCTTCCGCCTCGTCGCGGACCGCGCGCTGATCAACCGCATGGGCTTCAACAACGAGGGCTCCGCGGCCGTGGCCGAGCGCCTGGCCACCCGCAACCCGGTCTTCCGGACCACGGTCGGCGTCAACATCGGCAAGACCAAGGTCGTGCCGGAGGCCGAAGCCGTCGGCGACTACGTGAAGTCGACCGAACGGCTCGCCCGCCACGCCGACTACCTCGTCGTGAACGTCTCCTCGCCCAATACCCCCGGCCTGCGCAACCTCCAGGCCACCGAGGCGCTCCGGCCCCTGCTCAGCGCCGTGCGCGAGGCAGCCGACCGGACCGTCACCGACCGGCGGGTCCCTCTGCTCGTCAAGATCGCCCCGGACCTCGCGGACGAGGACGTCGACGCGGTCGCCGATCTCGCGGTCGAGCTGGGCCTGGACGGCATCATCGCCACCAACACCACCATCGCCAGGGACGGCCTCGGCCTGAAGTCCTCGCCGTCCCTGGTCAAGGAGACCGGCGGGCTGTCCGGTGCGCCCCTCAAGGCGCGCTCCCTGGAGGTCCTGGGCCGCCTGTACGCGCGGGTGGGCGACCGGATCACCCTGGTCGGTGTCGGGGGCATCGAGAACGCCGAGGACGCCTGGCAACGCATTCTCGCCGGCGCCACGCTCGTCCAGGGCTACAGCGCCTTCATCTACGAGGGCCCGTTCTACGCGCGGGCCATCCACAAGGGCCTCGCCGCGCGCCTGGCCGCCTCCCCGTACGCCACCCTCGCCGAAGCCGTCGGCGCAGAAACCAGGAAGGCCTCCGCATGATCCCGGAACCGTTCGGCGCACGCCTGCGCCGCGCCATGGACACCCGCGGGCCGCTCTGCGTCGGCATCGACCCGCACGCCTCGCTCCT
This sequence comes from Streptomyces sp. NPDC002785, assembly GCF_040295565.1. NCBI lineage: Bacteria > Bacillati > Actinomycetota > Actinomycetes > Kitasatosporales > Streptomycetaceae > Streptomyces > Streptomyces sp. NPDC002785. Next base: position 10,010 of record NZ_JBEOVN010000120.1, read on the forward strand.
CACCGCCTGGGGCCTGAACGACGACGTCGCAGGTCTGGAGCACTTCACACGTACGGTCGTCGAGGCACTGGCGGACCGGGTCGCCGTCCTCAAGCCGCAGTCCGCGTTCTTCGAGCGCTTCGGCTCGCGCGGCATCGCTGTTCTGGAGAAGGCAGTCGAGGAGGCGCGGGCGGCCGGTGCACTCGTCCTGATGGACGCCAAGCGCGGCGACATCGGCTCCACCATGGGTGCCTACGCGGCGGCCTACCTGGACAAGGACTCACCGCTGTTCTCGGACGCGGTCACCGTCTCGCCGTACCTCGGCTTCGGTTCGCTGCGCCCGGCGCTCGACGCGGCCGTCCTCTCCGGCGCGGGTGTCTTCGTGCTCGCCCTCACCTCCAACCCGGAGGGCGCTCAGGTGCAGCGCGCCACCGCCGCCGACGGCCGTTCGCTGGCCCAGCTGATGCTCGACCACATGGCCGCCGAGAACGAGGGGGCCGCCCCGCTCGGCTCCGTCGGCGCGGTGGTCGGTGCCACCCTCGGGGACGCGGGCGTGAATCTGGCGATCAACGGCCCGCTGCTCGCCCCCGGGATCGGCGCCCAGGGTGCGACGCCCTCGGACCTGCCCAGTGTCTTCGGCGACGAGGTGGGGAATGTGGTGCCCAGCGTGAGCCGTGGCGTACTGAGCCGGGGACCGGACATGGCGGGGCTGCGCGCAGCCGCCGACCGGCTCACGGACGAGGTCCGGGCGGCCGTCGCAGGTAGGTGAGCATGCCACGTAACAAGGTGTTGACTGAATCCTGACCAAAAAACTCGGTTGTTATTGCCTGAAATGTCCTGGTCGGCTGAGGCTGACCAGGACTTTTCGTTGGTTCTCGCTGACTCGAGCGGCCTTGGCCGCTAGTCTCCGTCGAGAGCCGACGTACACAAGTTGTCCGTCGCTCACCTGGTGTGGAGCGCTCAACATCCTCACCGGTCCGTATCCGACAGATCGACATCCGAGGTGACGTAGGCGTGGCTCTTCCGCCCCTTACCCCTGAACAGCGCGCAGCCGCGCTCGAAAAGGCCGCCGCGGCTCGCCGGGAGCGGGCCGAGGTCAAGAATCGACTCAAGCACTCCGGCGCCTCCCTCCATGAGGTCATCAAGCAGGGCCAGGAGAACGACGTCATCGGCAAGATGAAGGTCTCCGCCCTCCTGGAGTCCCTGCCGGGCGTGGGCAAGGTCCGCGCCAAGCAGATCATGGAGCGGCTCGGCATCTCCGAGAGCCGCCGGGTCCGGGGTCTCGGCTCCAATCAGATCGCATCCTTGGAGCGCGAGTTCGGCGGCAGTGCCGCCTGACGTTCTCAGGCACCCCTGAGAACCTGGATAATCGCTTCATGGCTGCAACATCCCGGGGGACGTCCCCCGTATCCCCGGACGTACGTCCGCGGCTGACCGTGCTCTCCGGCCCCTCGGGGGTCGGCAAGAGCACGGTCGTCGCTCATATGCGCAAGGCCCACCCCGAGGTATGGCTCTCGGTGTCGGCGACGACCCGAAAGCCGCGCCCCGGCGAGAGCAACGGTGTCCACTACTTTTTCGTGGACAACGACGAGTTCGACAAGCTGATCGCCAACGGCGAGCTGCTGGAGTGGGCCGAGTTCGCCGGTAACCGGTACGGCACGCCCCGCCGCGCCGTGCTCGACCGCTTGGAGGCGGGCGAGCCGGTGCTGCTGGAGATCGATCTCCAGGGCGCCCGGCTGGTCCGCCAGTCGATGCCGGACGCCCGGCTCGTCTTCCTGGCCCCGCCGAGCTGGGAGGAGCTGGTGCGCCGGCTCACCGGCCGCGGGACCGAGTCCGCCGAGGTGATCGAGCGCCGGCTCGCCGCCGCCAGGATCGAACTGGCCGCCGAGTCCGAGTTCGATACGACGCTGGTCAACACCTCGGTCCAGGACGTGGCACGTGAGCTGCTAGCCTTGATGCTGGAGGTTTCCGGCCACCGTGCCGACAGCTGACTGACGCAGTCGGCACACGCGGCAATGCGGAACTCCGCACTGTCAAAGATTTCTTTGATCTTTACCCCCTTCGGAAGGCAGAGAGTGTCCTCTTCCATCACCACGCCCGAGGGCATCATCAACCCGCCGATTGATGAGCTCCTCGAGGCCACCGACTCGAAGTACAGCCTCGTGATCTACGCCGCCAAGCGCGCGCGCCAGATCAACGCGTACTACTCGCAGCTCGGCGAGGGTCTCCTGGAGTACGTCGGTCCGCTCGTCGACACCCACGTGCACGAGAAGCCGCTCTCGATCGCGCTCCGCGAGATCAACGCGGGCCTGCTCACCTCCGAGGCCATCGAGGGCCCCGCGCAGTAAGCAGGAATTGCACCTTCACCACAGGCCCGGCGGCCACGGCTGCCGGGCCTGTGGTGTGTCCGGGGCGACAGCATCGGACCGGGTGTGGTGAGGCAGCATGGGGGTGTTCGTATCCGAGTGCGGGGAGACGCAGTGGACAAGCCGAAGGTCGTTCTTGGGGTCAGCGCGGGCATCGCCGCATACAAGGCGTGCGAGCTGCTGCGTCGGCTGACCGAGTCAGGTCACGACGTCAGGGTCGTCCCGACCGAGTCGGCGCTGCACTTCGTGGGTGCGGCCACCTGGTCGGCGCTCTCGGGCCACCCGGTGCCGACGGAGGTCTGGAGCGACGTCCACGAGGTGCCGCACGTCAGGATCGGGCAGGGCGCCGACCTGGTCGTCGTCGCCCCGGCCACCGCCGACATGCTCGCCAAGGCCGCTCACGGTCTCGCCGACGACCTGCTCACCAACACGCTCCTCACCGCACGCTGTCCGGTCGTCTTCGCGCCCGCCATGCACACCGAGATGTGGGAGCACCCCGCTACCCAGGAGAACGTCGCCACGCTGCGCCGCCGCGGCGCCGTCGTCATCGAGCCCGCCGTCGGCCGGCTCACCGGCGTCGACACCGGAAAGGGCCGGCTGCCCGACCCCGGGGAGATCTTCGAGGTCTGCCGCCGGGTGCTGGCCCGCGGACCCGTCGAGGCCGACCTGGCCGGCCGTCACGTCGTGATCAGCGCGGGTGGTACGCGGGAGCCGCTCGACCCGGTGCGTTACCTCGGCAACCGTTCCTCCGGCAAGCAGGGCTACGCCCTGGCCCGCACCGCGGTCGCCCGCGGCGCCCGGGTCACCCTCATCGAGGCCAACACCGGCCTGCCCGACCCGGCCGGCGCCGACGTCCTGCACGCAGGAACCGCCATACAGCTGCGCGAGGCCGTGCTGAAGGCCGCGGCGGACGCCGATGCGGTCGTGATGGCGGCGGCGGTCGCCGACTTCCGCCCCGCCGAGTACGCGACGGGGAAGATCAAGAAGAAGGACGGTCAGGAGCCCGCGCCCATCAAACTCGTCCGCAATCCCGACATCCTCGCCGAGATCGCCGGTGAACGCGCCCGGCCGGACCAGATCGTCGTCGGTTTCGCCGCCGAGACCGACAACGTCCTCACCAACGGCCGTGAGAAGCTCCGCCGCAAGGGCTGCGATCTCCTCGTCGTCAATGAGGTGGGGGAGCGCAGGACATTCGGCTCCGAGGAGAACGAAGCGGTGGTCCTCGCAGCCGACGGCGGTGAGACCCCGGTGCCGTTCGGCCCCAAGGAGGCGCTCGCCGACACGGTCTGGGATCTCGTGTCGTCGCGGCTGCGATGAAATTCTCGTTTCACGTCTTCACGCAAGCCAAAACCCCTGGAATATGGGCGTAAATGGCTTTCTCGAGAGGCGATTTTCGTACAGCGACGGTCCGTGCAACAGGTCACAGAACTACCAAAGGGCGAGACACCTTGTCCGCCGAGCGATAGTGACGGATAAACTGACCCCCGGACCGTGCCGGGCGCAGCTCCCGGCGGTCCGCCAAATGATCAGCCAGCAGCCGCTGCAACCCCAGGGAGCGATGTGTCCCGCCGTCTCTTCACCTCGGAATCTGTCACCGAGGGTCACCCCGACAAGATCGCTGACCAGATCAGCGACACCATTCTCGACGCGCTGCTCCGCGAGGACCCCCGGTCCCGTGTCGCCGTCGAGACCTTGATCACCACTGGTCTGGTGCATGTTGCGGGTGAGGTCACGACCAAGGCCTACGCCGACATTCCGACCCTCGTACGCAACAAGGTTCTCGAGATCGGCTACGACTCCTCCAAGAAGGGCTTCGACGGCGCCTCCTGCGGTGTCTCGGTGTCCATCGGTGCGCAGTCGCCCGACATCGCGCAGGGCGTCGACACCGCGTACGAGAAGCGGGTCGAGGGCGATGAGGACGAGCTCGACAAGCAGGGCGCCGGCGACCAGGGCCTGATGTTCGGCTACGCCTGCGACGAGACGCCCGAGCTCATGCCGCTCCCGATCTACCTGGCGCACCGGCTGTCGCGCCGGCTCTCCGAGGTCCGCAAGAACGGGACCATTCCGTACCTGCGCCCGGACGGCAAGACCCAGGTCACCATCGAGTACGACGGCGACAAGGCCGTCCGTCTCGACACGGTCGTCGTCTCCTCGCAGCACGCCAGCGACATCGATCTCGACTCGCTGCTCGCGCCCGACATCCGCGAGTTCGTCGTCGAGCATGTGCTTGCGCAGCTGATCGAGGACGGCATCAAGCTGGACACCGACGGCTACCGGCTGCTGGTCAACCCGACCGGGCGCTTCGAGATCGGCGGGCCGATGGGCGACGCCGGCCTGACCGGTCGCAAGATCATCATCGACACCTACGGCGGCATGGCCCGCCACGGCGGTGGCGCCTTCTCGGGCAAGGACCCGTCGAAGGTCGACCGCTCGGCTGCGTACGCCATGCGCTGGGTCGCCAAGAACGTCGTCGCCGCGGGCCTCGCCGCCCGTTGCGAGGTGCAGGTCGCATACGCGATCGGCAAGGCCGAGCCCGTCGGTCTGTTCGTCGAGACGTTCGGCACTGCCGCGATCGAGACCGAGAAGATCGAGCACGCCATCGGCGAGGTCTTCGACCTCCGCCCGGCCGCGATCATCCGCGACCTCGACCTGCTCCGCCCGATCTACGCCCAGACCGCGGCGTACGGCCACTTCGGCCGCGAGCTTCCCGACTTCACCTGGGAGCGCACGGACCGCGTGGACGCGCTGCGCACGGCGGCCGGGCTGTAAGTCCGCCGCTCTCCGTCTGTACGCCGGGGCCCGGATGCCGCACATGGTGTCCGGGCCCCGGTGCGTGCGGCCGCCGGTGCCGGTGTCAGTGGTGTCTGGTAGGAATTTGGCTGTGAGCAGCGAGAACGAGCGATCCGAGGACCCCGCGGGCGGGGCCCCGGAGCAGCTTGCGCTCATTCGGGAGACGGTGCGGAAGGCCAAGGTGCCGCGGGCCAAACCGCGGACCTGGCGCGGAGCCGCGCTCGCCAAGGAGCTGCCCGTCGCCCGGGTGCTGGTCAACAAGGGCGTGCTCCATCTCGACCAGTACTTCGACTACGCCGTGCCCGAGGAGCTCGACGCCGACGCACAGCCCGGAGTGCGGGTGCGGGTGCGATTCGGGGCCGGGGGGCGCAATGTCCGCGGCGGGCGGCGCGAAGGGGGCGGGCTGATCGACGGGTTCCTCGTCGAGCGGCTTGCCGAATCGGACTACCCGGGAGCCCTGGCCGCGCTGGCCTATGTCGTATCGCCCGAACCGGTGCTGGGACCGGAGCTGCTGACCCTCGCGCGGGCTGTCGCCGACCGTTACGCGGGCAGCCTCGCCGATGTGCTGCAGCTCGCCGTGCCGCCCAGGAATGGACGGGCCGAGTCCAAGCCCTCGCCGGAGCCGCTGCCGCCGCCCCCGACGCCGTCGGCCGGGACCTGGGAGCGGTACGCACAGGGGCCCGCGTTCCTGCGGGCGCTGGCCGAGGGCGGTGCGCCCCGGGCCGTATGGACCGCGCTGCCCGGACCGCACTGGCCCGAGGAGATCGCCAGGGCCATGGCCTCGACGCTTGCCTCCGGTCGTGGCGCACTCGTCGTCGTGCCGGACGGCCGGACCGCGGGACGGGTGGATGCCGCGCTCACCGAGCTGCTCGGCGAGGGCCGCCACGCGCTGCTGACCGCCGACTCCGGACCGGAGAAGAGGTACCGGGAGTGGCTGGCAGTTCGGCGCGGCTCCGTGCGGGCGGTCGTCGGGACGAGGGCCGCGATGTTCGCACCCGTCGCCGACCTCGGCCTGGTCGCCGTCTGGGACGACGGGGACTCCAGCCACAGCGACGACAACGCCCCCTTCCCGCACGTTCGCGAAGTGCTCGAGCTACGGGCCGCGCACGGCCGGTGCGCATTCCTGCTCGGCGGTACGAACTGCACCGTGGAGGCCGCACAGCTGGTGGAGAGCGGCTGGGCGCTGCCGCTGCGCGCGGACCGGGAGCAGCTGCGCATCGCGGCGCCCCTGGTGCGTACGGTCGGCGACGGGGAGCTGGCGCGGGACGGGGCCGCGAGGGCCGCCCGGCTGCCCAGCCTGGCATGGCAGACGGTACGGGACGGGCTGCGCAGCGGCCCCGTCCTGGTCCAGGTGCCGCGCCGTGGATACGCACCGCGGCTGGCCTGTGAGCGCTGCCGTGAACCCGCCCGGTGCCGGCACTGCGCCGGACCGCTTCAGGCACCGGACCAGCGGGATCTCGATTGCGCCTGGTGCGGGCGGGCCGAGACCGCCTGGCACTGTGTCGCCTGCGGCTCCAACCGGCTGCGGGCCCGGATCGTCGGCGCCCGCCGCACCGCCGAGGAGCTCGGCCGGGCGTTTCCCGCGGTACCGGTACGGACGTCGGGCCGCGACCACATCCTGGACTCGGTGCCGGACGTGCCGGCGCTGGTCGTCAGCACCCCCGGGGCCGAACCCGTCGCCGAGGGCGGATACGCGGCGGCGCTGCTGCTGGACGGCTGGGCGATGGTCGGGCGCCCCGACCTGCGGGCCGGCGAGGAGGCGCTGCGCCGCTGGACGGCCGCGGCCTCGCTGGTAAGGGGGCAGCCGGAGGGCGGCACGGTGGTGATCGTCGCCGAGCCCACGCTGCGGCCCGTGCAGGCCCTGGTGCGCTGGGACCCGGTCGGACACGCCCGCCGTGAGCTGGCGGAACGGGCCGAGCTCGGCTTCCCGCCGGTGTCCCGGATGGCCTCGGTGACCGGCTCGCCGGAGGCGCTTGCCGCGTTTCTCACGGCCGCCGAACTGCCGCCGGAGGCCGAGGTACTCGGCCCCGTCCCGGTGCCGGGTGCCGAGCCAGGCAGGCCCCGCAGGCCCTGGGACGCACCGCCGGGGGAGTCCTGGGAGCGGGCGCTGCTCAGGGTGCCGCCTGGGAGCGGCGCGGCGCTTGCGGCCGCGCTGAAGGCGGCGCAGGCGGCGCGGATGTCCCGGGGGAGCGGTGCGCAGGTCCGGATCAGGGTGGATCCGCCGGACATCGGGTGACGGTGCGGCGGGGTGGAGCCGGGCGAGGAGATGCGGCTGCCCCGCCGCGCGTCGGGCGCGGCGGGGCAGGGGGTGGGGTGGTCAGCCGTTGCGTGGGCCGGGGAAGATGCCCGGGCGTACGTCCTCGCGCAGGGACGGGCGGTCCATCGACGGCTGCGGGGGCATGGAGCGTGCGGCGGGTACGGCGGGCAGTGCCGGCGCATTGGCGGAGCCGGGCGCAATGGGCAGGGGGCGCGGCACCGTGGTCTCCGCGGTGGCCTCGGCCGCTCCCGGCTGCCGGGCGTTGCGGCGGGCGCCGTAGCGGCGGTGCACCGCCTGCTTCGTGACCCCGAGCGCGGAGCCCACCGCGTCCCAGGAGAAGCCCAGCGAGCGGTCGAAGTCCACTGCCGCGGTGACCAGGGTCTCGACGCTGTCCCGCAGCTCCTGAGCCAGCCTGACGGTGGGGGCCGGGGCCCTGCCGTAGACGACGAAGCCCGTGGACGGGCCGGAGCGGCGCGGACGGTAGACGTTGCCCAGTTGGGCGGTGAGCGTGCGCAGCGCGTCCACCTGCCGCCGGACCCGCTCGATGTCCCGCACCAACAGATGCAGGCTGGCCCGCGCTTGGGCGTCGTGGGTTGCGTGGTCGGCCATGAAGAAGCCTCTCGAACCGGCGTTGAAAGGGATCGGGCCGCACCGTGGCGGCTCGCTTCGGTCAATCTCTCTTGACCAACGCGTCAGCCGGGGATCTGGTCACGGTGCAGGGGCGCGTGTGCATATCCAAGGGGCGCGCAGTCATGCGTACGCCCCCCGGTCGCCCGGCCCATAGACTTGTGCGTTGCTCGTCACCGTACGTTTCGGCCTGAGAGGCAGTCAGCCACCCATGAAGCTCGTCTTCGCAGGTACCCCCGAGGTAGCCGTACCCGCCCTGGACGCCCTGATCGCCTCCGACCGGCACGAGGTGGCCGCCGTCGTCACCCGGCCCGACGCCCCCGCCGGGCGAGGGCGCCGCCTGGTCGCCAGCCCCGTCGCCGAGCGCGCCGAGGAGGCCGGGATCGAGGTGCTCAAGCCCGCCCGCCCGCGCGACGAGGGCTTTCTGGCGCGACTGCGGGAGATCGGCCCGGACTGCTGTCCGGTCGTCGCCTACGGGGCGCTGCTGCCCAAGCCCACGCTGGACGTGCCCGCCCGCGGCTGGGTCAACCTCCACTTCTCGCTGCTGCCCGCCTGGCGCGGCGCGGCCCCCGTACAGCACGCGATCATGGCTGGGGACGAGGTGACCGGTGCGTCGACCTTCCTGATCGAGGAGGGGCTCGACTCCGGCCCGGTGTACGGCGTCCTCACCGAAGAGGTACGGCCCACCGACACCAGCGGTGACCTGCTTACCCGGCTTGCGTTCGCCGGTGCGGGGCTGCTCGTCGCGACCATGGACGGCATCGAGGACGGCACGCTGCACGCCGTACCGCAGCCTGCCGACGGTGTCACCCTCGCACCGAAGATCACCGTCGAGGACGCCCAGGTGCAATGGTCCGCCCCTGCCCTGCGGGTCGACCGGGTGGTGCGCGGCTGCACTCCCGCTCCCGGGGCGTGGACGCTGTTTCGCGGGGAGCGGTTGAAGGTGATCCAGGCGGTGCCCGTGCTGGACCGTGCCGATCTGGCGCCCGGCGAGCTGTCGGCGGCCAAGAACAATGTGTACGTGGGCACCGGATCGCACGCCGTCGAGCTGCTCTGGGTCCAGCCGCAGGGCAAGAAGCCGATGCGGGCCGCGGACTGGGCCCGCGGGGTGCGGATCGTCCACGGCGAGCTGCTGGGAATCTAGTCTTCCGAGTCGCGGAATGCGGGGCCGGGGCGGCGACGTACGCTGGGAGGGTTCGCCCTCTCACCATCAGCGGAGCACCTTTCACGTGAACGACCAGCACAGTCGCCGCCCTGCCAAGCCGCATCGCCGCCCCAAGAAGGACCCCGTCCGGTTCCTCGCCTTCGAAGCGCTCAGGGCCGTCGACGAACGCGATGCGTACGCCAACCTCGTCCTTCCTCCGCTGCTGAAGAAGGCCCGCGCCAAGGGCGACTTCGACAACCGGGACGCGGCGCTGGCGACCGAGCTGGTCTATGGGACGCTGCGCCGCCAGGGGACGTACGACGCGATCGTCGCGGCCTGTATCGACCGGCCGCTGCGCGAGGTCGACCCGCCGGTCCTGGACGTGCTCAACATGGGCGTGCACCAACTGCTCGGCACCCGTATCCCCACCCACGCGGCGGTCTCCGCCAGCGTGGAACTGGCCCGGGTGGTGCTCGGCGAAGGGCGGGCCAAGTTCGTCAACGCCGTGCTCCGGAAGGTCTCCGCGGACGACCTCGACGGCTGGGTGGCGCGCGTCGCCCCGTCGTACGACGAGGACGCCGAGGACCACCTCGCGGTCGTGCACTCGCACCCGCGTTGGGTCGTCTCCGCCCTCTGGGACGCGCTGGGCGGCGGCCGTGCCGGGATCGAGGACCTTCTCGAAGCGGACAACGAACGGCCCGAGGTCACTCTGGTCGCCCGCCCCGGCCGCTCCACGACCGACGAACTGCTCACCGCCCTCGGTGACGAGAACGGCCTGCCCGGCCGCTGGTCGCCCTATGCCGTACGGATGGCGGAGGGCGGCGAGCCCGGTGCGCTGGCCGTCGTGCAGGAGGGCCGAGCCGGGGTCCAGGACGAGGGCAGCCAGCTGGTGGCCGCCGCCCTGGCCAACGCACCGCTGGAGGGCAGCGACACCCGGTGGCTCGACGGCTGTGCGGGGCCCGGCGGCAAGGCCGCCCTGCTCGGCGCACTCGCCGCCGAACGCGGCGCCGCCCTGCTCGCCGCCGAGAAGCAGCCGCACCGGGCCCGCCTCGTGGAGCGCGCGCTGGCCGGCAACCCCGGCCCGTACCAGGTGATCGTCGCCGACGGCACCCGCCCGCCGTGGCAGCCCGGCTCCTTCGACCGGATCCTGATGGATGTGCCGTGCTCGGGCCTCGGCGCGCTGCGCCGCCGCCCGGAGGCGCGCTGGCGCCGCCGCCCGGAGGACCTGGAGAGCTTCGCACCGCTGCAACGCGGTCTGCTGCGTGAGGCATTGAAGGCGGTACGGGTCGGCGGCATCGTCGGTTACGCGACCTGCTCGCCGCATCTCGCGGAGACCCGGGTCGTCGTCGAGGACGTACTCAAGGGGCGTGGCGGCCGGCCGGTCGAGGCGGAGTGGGTCGATGCCCGCCCGCTGATGCCGGGAGTGCCCGCGCTGGGCGACGGTCCCGACGTCCAGCTGTGGCCACATCTGCACGGCACGGACGCGATGTACCTGGCGCTGCTGCGCCGTACCGCCTGAGGCGGCGGCCGGGGACGTGCTCGCCTCGACCCGGGTCGAGGCGATCGACGAGTCCGGACCTCAGGTCCGGATCACGGTCACCGGCAAGGACGGCACCCAGCAGGTACTGGAGGCCGACAAGGTGCTGCAGGCGATCGGCTTCGCGCCGAACGTCGACGGCTACCGGGATTCATTCGCAGTGCATCGGCCTTCAGGCCGGTGGTGAAGCGAATCTTTCGTTGTGCCACCCAGTGGCACAGTCTCTTGCCCTGCGGAGCAGGGTGTTGTTCCTGGGCGCGGGGTGTGAAGCGTCTGATGGCCTTCCGGTGGAGTCGGACTGTGCTGGTCGGGCGGGCCGGTTCTGTTGCTCGATGTACTGCTTGACGGTGCTCAGAGGTGCGCCGCCGGCGGTGCCGGCGAAGTAGGAGCCGGCCCAGAGCTTGTTGGCTCGCCAGTAGTGCGGGGTGAGGTCGTCGAATTCCTGGCGCAGGCGCCGTGAGGAGACTCCCTTGAGGGAGTTGACGAGTTTGGTCACGGCGACCTTGGGCGGGAAGTTCACGAGCAGGTGTACATGGTTGTCCTCGCCGTTGAACTCCACGAGCTCGCACTCGAAGTCCGTACAGACCGCCTGCATGATCTCCTCCATGCGCCGAAGATGGACGTCCTTGAACACCTTGTGCCGAAACTTGGTCACAAAGACCAAATGGACGTGCATCACGAAAGCACAGTGGCGGCCAGTACGGATGTTCTCCATGTCAGGCATAACCCAAGTATGTAGGGTGCCGGTCATGCAGCTTCGGTACGCCTTCAGGCTGTACCCGGAGCCCGGCCAACGCGTCGCGCTGGCCCGGGCGTTCGGGTGCGCGCGTGTCGTCTTCAACGACGCGGTGCGTACCCGCGAGGACGCCCACAAGGCCGAGTTGTCCTACCCGAGCGCCGCCGATCTGTCCCGGCGGTTGATCACCCAGGCCAAGCGGACTCCGGAACGTGCCTGGCTGGCCGAGGTCTCCTCGGTTGTCCTGCAACAGGCGCTGCGGGATGTGGAGGCCGCGTACAAGAACTTCTTCGCCTCCCTGAAGGGCGAGCGCAAGGGCCCGAAGACGGGTGCCCCCCGCTTCAGATCACGCAAGGACCGCAGGCAGTCGATCCGGTTCACGGCGAATGCCCGCTGGAAGATCACCGATGGCGGGAAGCTGCTGCTGCCGAAGATCGGCGAGATCAAGGTCAAGTGGTCCCGGAGCCTGCCGGTGGCGCCGTCGAGTGTGACGGTGATCCTGGATGCGGCGGGCCGGTACTTCGCGTCCTTTGTCGTCGAGACCGATCCTGACACGGACCGGGAGCGCTGGGAGGGGCCGGCACCCGATGCCGCGATCGGCATCGATCTGGGGCTCACGCACTTCGCGGTCCTCTCCGACGGCACGAAGATCGACTCCCCGCGGTTTCTGCGCCGGGCGGAGAAGAAGCTGAAGAAAGCCCAGCGGGACCTGTCCCGCAAGCAGAAGGGTTCGAAGAACCGGGAGAAGGCCCGCACAAAGGTCGCCCGTGCCCACGCCGCCGTAGCCGATGCGCGCAAAGAGTTCCACCATCAGTTGTCCACGAAGCTGATCCGCGAGAATCAAGCGATCGCGGTGGAGAACCTGGCGGTATCGGGACTCGCGCGCACGAGGCTGGCGAAGAGTGTGCACGACGCGGGCTGGTCGCAGTTCGTGAACATGCTGGAGTACAAGGCCGAACGGTTCGGGCGGACGTTTGTGAGGATCGACCGGTTCGAGCCCACCAGCCAGATCTGCTCCACCTGCGGTCACCGCGACGGACCCAAACCCCTGGATGTGCGGGAGTGGACGTGTCCCGCGTGCGGCACCCATCACGACCGGGACCACAACGCCGCACAGAATGTGAAAGCGGCCGCCGGACTGGCGGTATCGGCCTGCGGAGCGCGGGTAAGACCAGAACCTGTTCTGGCGCAGCGCGAAGAAACAGGAAGCCACGG
>NZ_JBEOVN010000121.1:0-22531 GCF_040295565.1 Streptomyces sp. NPDC002785
CAGAGCACTCCGGCGCCCCGCGCCTCCGGTCCGAGGATCGCATTCCCGCCCGGCCTGAAGGCCGGGATTCCCTGCGAAGATCAGGGATGGGCCGGGGGGCTTCGACGAATGCGGAATGGGATCGGCTGGAGTCGTTACTGCCTCGTGGTGGTGCGCATGGTGGTCGGCGGAGTGATCAGCGCCGGTGATCAACGGGGTGCTGTATCGGGTGGGGGCGGGCGTGCAGTGGCGGGACCTGCCGGAGCGGTTCGGGCCCGTGGGAGGCCTGCTCCGGCATGGTTCGTTTGAGGAGGTGAACTCCGCTCAGGCACCGCCCGGGCCGGTGATTCTGTCCTGCTTGTCCTCGTGATGTCGTACATCTCGAGGACATGCTCACCTTCGCCGTCGCGCTGCAGGACAAGGGCGTCTCCGTCCCCGCCATCGCAAAAAAGCTCACCATCCGGCTCGGGGGCGGGCACACTACCGTCCCGCCGCGGTCGGCGGCGGGGGCGGCCGCGGCTGGCTGGCCCCGCCGCAGCGGCTACCCGAACTCGTGGACGCAACTTGGGCGTTCGGCCGCAATTCCGCAATCCCCCAATCGCGCCATCACCGCTACCGGTTCGATCCATGGCCGCGGCCTGCGGATATCCAGTTGGGCACTTGGCCGAGGAATGACAAGGTGAGGCTCATGCCGTCGCTCACAGCCGAACAACTGCTCCGTGAACTGCACGCCTCGCTCACACTGCGCAAGCGTCCGGAGGATGTCGCCCGGCTCATCCAGGATCTGTATGAGGCCCGGGGCACCGACCTCGACGCGGCCACTGAGGCAGCGCTCTCCAAGGCCGCCGAGCACTCGCTGCGCAACCTTTGGCACGGCTATACCTCCATGCTGGAGGACTTCGCCCGCCCCGTCGGCGCGCAGCGCCAACTCGCGCGTGCGGCAAGTTTGTTCACGAACGTTCCGGAACTTCCGGACGCCGCGGGAGACGATCCGGACCGGATCGAAGCAGTGATCCGGCGTGCGGGTGAGTCCATAGGCCGCGCGTACGGGCAGAACGACTTCGGCATGGACCGCCTCGACCGGTCCGAGCGAACCGCTGCCGGTCTCGGCGAGGTCTCCAAACGCCAGTACAACAAGCGCTTCCGTCTTCTGCGCCGTATGGAGGCCAAACTGGCGCGGCTGATCCACGAGCAGCGCCGCCGCGAGGTGACTATGACGGGCAAGGGAGCACTCGCCCACGCCTTGCCGTACGGTCTTTTCGCCGCAGACCCGGAAACGGCTGGTTTCATCGCGTACATCACAGCGCGGGGCTACATGCGCAGCGTCTTCACCAACGGCCGCCAGCGCCAGGTCTACGACGAGGTCGCCGAGGCGCTGTTCCAGCGCCTGCGTGCGCATCCTGAGCGGACCTGCTGGGCTGCGGTCGCGCATGTGCATCCCACGCCGGAGGTGCTGGCCGAGGTGTCCGACGAGGAGCTCACTCAACTCCTGGTCCGGTGGAACGGCTTCCTGCGCAAGGTGGCGGAACTGCTGGAGGACGCCTGGAACCGGCACCCGCTGGAGCGCGACACGATGATCGTGCGCCGTGGCGACGACTCGTCCACGTGGAACCAGGCCGCGCAGGCGTGGAACGCGGCCCGAGCGCACTGGTTCGCGATCCTGTCCGAACTGGACCAGGAGCAGATCCTGGATCGGGTCTGCCCGGGCAAAGTGCCCCGGCTGATGGCTGCCGATGTGGCGTACTGGCACCGCATGAGCGGCGGCGGGCTGCACCCTGACACGTACATCTGGGCAGAGCTGCCGTTGCCCTGGGAAGTGCTCCGGGGGGAGAAGGACTGTCCACGCTCGCTGGTCGAAGCAGTCTGTGTCCGGCATCGGGTGGATCCGGTCGCCGGTGCCTGGACCGCCCCCAGGCCGGCGGCCAAGGCTGTCGCCTACCGCCGGACGCCCGAACTCGTGCACGGTATCGCCGTTGCGGACCCTCTCATGGCCGGCGCCCTCCGGTCTGCCGGATTCTTCTCCGGCAAGGGCAAGCGTGCCGCGGCGAGAGAATGGCTGTGACCGTCCCAGGTCGCTGATGAAATCGGTTGCCCGGAACGGCGGCCCCAGCCATGATCGACGTGGCGACGAGGAAGCTCTGCGGAGGAGCGCCCGGCTCTGCTTCCGGGTGGACGTAGGTTCGAATCCTGCCCTCGTCGCCTTTTCGCTTGCCGGCCGGCGTGTCGCCGAGGCCGCGGTGGTTACCGCCGAGACTCCGCTTCGACGAGGTTCCCGGCCAGGCGGACCAGTTGTCGGCCCGCACCACAGCCCTGGGCCGACAACTGGTCACGGGCATGGGCCGGGTGATGTCCGTGGGGTTCAGCCCGGACGGCCGTACCCTTGCCGTCGCCGGCTGGGACGGACTGATCCCACTCTGGAACCTGACCGACCCGGCGCACCCGGTCCCGTTCGGTCAACACCTGACCGGCCACACCGGCGCCGTGATCTCGGTGCGGTTCAGCCCCGATGGCCACACCCTCGCCAGTGGCAGCTCGGACAAGACCATTCGGCTGTGGAACGTCACCGACCCGGCAAGCCCGGTGCCCCTCGGCCGCCCTCTGACCGGCCACACCGGCCTCGTCCTGTCGGTGGCGTTCAACCCCGACGGCCATACCCTCGCCAGCGCCGGCTATGACAGCACGGTCCGGCTGTGGAACGTGGCCGACCCGGCCCACGCGAAGCCGCTCGGCCCACCCCTGACCGGCCACACCGGCGCCGTCCTGACGGTGGCGTTCAGCCGCGACGGACGCCGCCTGGCCAGCGGCGGCAGCGACAGCACGGTCCGACTGTGGAACGTGACCGACCCGGCCCGTGCGCAGGCCGTGGGCCAACCCCTGACCGGGGCCTACAGCTCCGTCGAGTCGGTGGCGTTCAACCGCGACGGCCGGCTGGTCAGCGCCGGGGCCGACGGTGTGATCAGGCTGTGGGACCTGAACGCCGAGCACGCCGCCCAGTGGATCTGCTCCACCACCCGGAACGTCCTCACACCCCAGCAGTGGCACAAGTACATCCCCCAGCTCCCCTACGCCCCACCGTGCCCGTGATGCTGTCTCCCGGGCCCTTGGTCCGAGACTTACAACGCCAGTATCGCGGCGGGCGCCGCGCTCGGGGGAGCGGCGTCACCCCGCAACACCACCACACCGCCCAGGTCTTGCCGCACGGACGCGATGACCTCGTCCAGAGTGCCGGACAAGGTCGTCGTCGACTCGACAACGTCCCGTCATCGAACCCGATGCAGAGCGGCGCCACTTCTCAACAACTCCTTACGCGGAGCGCGGAATCACCAACCGCCCATACGAATTGAAGAGTTGAGGGTCCGTCTCGGCGCCCCTCGGTCTCGCCCACTGCCGCGATCGCCGCGCACCGCCGACTCCGACAACCCGGATCGGCCGCACAGCGTCTGCGACTTCAAGAGGCATTGACAGCCGCGGACACGACTCGAAATGATCACGAACAGTGGGCAGCGGCCCCGCGCCTGGCGCGGGGGCCTGGTCCAGCACGGGGGAGAAAGACATCGTGAACGCTGTCATCCATCGTTTTCCGGTCGACAGAGTGCTCTGGTTCGGGGGAGCACGCGTCGACCCTGTCACGGCCTTGACGGAGGCCAGGTCGCAGGGCATCTGTCCGGGGACCGGCTCCGGAAAGCCACGCTCCGTCCGAGAGGGCGCAGCCGCGAGCATCCCGCTCGACGGCTCGGCACCCGAGCGGATGCCGACGGGGCACACGCCCCGCACCGCACCGCCGCGGACACCGCCCTCGGCCGGGCACGCGAAGCGGTCGACCGGACCGCCGTGAGGGGCGGCGTCGCCCTCGCACCCGTCCGGTCAGCACAGGACGCTCCTTCGGCCGCCACGGGCGGTGTACGCGGCCGGGCCGCCCGGTCCGGCCCCCTCGCCGCGTCGGGCGCCGCCGAGAGTCAGGCATGCGTCGGCACAACTCTCCTTCTCGGCACGGCCGCCGCGGGCAGCGCAGTCGCGGGCCGCTGAGGCCGTGTGGGTGTGGTGGCACGGGCTCCCGTGCCCGAGGCGGCCCCGGCCGGCGCGGCGCCCGCTTCAGGTAACGGTCCGCGGCCGTCGCGAAGGCCGAGACGACTGAGGTCGGCCGCTGACCGCAATCCCCCCTTCCCGTTGTGCGGGGCCACCTCGGCCCCTGTTCGGCTTCCATCGGTCCAGAGCCCAAAGGAACGTCATGAACGCAGCACCAGAGAACCCCATACCCCACATACCCGACCTGGTGGAGCGCGACGAGGCCCTCACGGCCCTCGACGTGCTGCTCGCCGATTCCGCCTCCGGCAGAGGGCGGATCGCCCTCGTCCACGCCCCGCTGGGCGGAGGCAAGAGCAAGCTCCTGCACGGCTTCCTCGAAACCGTCGCCCCCTCTCGGGCCCTCGTGCTCAGCGCGACCGCGTCCGGCCCCGAGCGCGCGGTCCCCTTCGGAGTCCTGTCCCAGCTCTTCCAGACCCCCCAGGTTCCGCAGCCCGTACGCGACGACATGGACGCCCTGTTCACCGCGATGACGGCCCGCGAGGAGAGCGCCGACCCGGCCACCGCAAGCCTGCCGGTCGAGACCGTGACCGACCTCCGCAGGGTCGTCCTGACCCTTGTCGACCTCGCCGAAAGCCACCGGCTCGTGATCGGGATCGACAACCTCCACGACGTCGACGCGCCCTCCTTGCGCTGCCTGTCCTCGATCCTCCCCCGGCTCCGGAACGCGAGTTCGCTGGTCGTCATGACCGACGACACCGGCCGGCGCGCCACCAGCACGCGGTTGCGGGCCGAGCTGCTCCAGCAGCCCAACGTCCACCGGATCGACCTGGGACTCCTGACTCGGGCAGGCGTCCACCGGCTGCTCACCCAGCACCTCGGCGCGGCGGAGGCGGCCCGGCTCACCACCGGATTCGCCGAGGTGAGCGGCGGTAATCCGCTCGTCCTCCAGAACCTCCTCAGCGACCACCGCGCCGGGCTCGGAGACGATCCGCGCGCCTACAGCCGCGCCCTGCTGAACTGCCTGTTCCACGGCGAACCCGCCCTGCTCGTCGTCCTGCGCGCCCTCGCGGTCCTCGGGGACGGCGCTCCGCCGCAGCGGCTCGCCCGGCTCGCCGGGCTCGACGCCGCAGCGGCCGACAGCGCCCTGCACGCGCTGAACAGCGCCGGGCTGCTGGACGGGACCGCGTTCCGAGGTCCCACGGCGGCCGTCGACGTGCTGGATGACATGCCCGCCGCCGACCGCACCGCGCTGCGGCGCCGGGCCGCCGAACTCCTGCACGCCGAGGGGGCCCCGGCCGTCGCCGTCGCCGAGCAGCTCGTGGCCGTCGGACACACCGGCCCGCCCTGGGCCGGGGACGTCCTGCTGGAGGCGGCCCGCGACTCCCTCGCCGCCCATCGGACCCACATGGCGGCCGTCTATCTGGAGCTCGCCGAGCACACCCGTACCGACGACTCGTCCCGAGCGGCCTTACGGGCCCGGCTCGGCCGCCTCAAGTGGCAGCTCCAGCCACCGTCCGCCGTCCACTCCCTGGCACCGCTGATCGAGGACGTCTCGGCCGGACACACCGACACGCACGAGCTGATCGACCTGCTGTGGACCTTGTCCTGGCACGGCGAACTCGACACGGTCCATGGCCTGTTGCAGGAGGCCCAGGCCAGGCACCACCGGCTCAACGACGTGGACGTGGCCGCCCTCCACAGCGTGCACACGTGGCTGACCTGCGTGTACCCCGCGTACCCGGGCGGCGTGCCCCGGGCGCCGGACCCCGCCGCCACCCCGCACCGGGCGCCGGCCCACCAACTCGACCCCTGGTCGACGGCGGCGGCCCTCGCCGAGGTCCTTATCCGTGGCGACGCCACCCGGATCACCGCCCAGGCCAACGCTGTACTGCACACCGCGCGACCCGATCACCACTCGCTGTGGAGCGGCGAGGTCGCCCTGCTCGCCCTCCTGTGCCTGGTGTACACCGACAACTTCGAGACCGCGACCGGATGGTGCGACCATCTGCTGGCCGAGGCCAGCACCCGCAACACCCCCACGTGGTCAGCGGTGTTCACCGCTGTACGGGCCGAAACAGCGTTGCGGGCAGGCGACTTGAATGCCGCCCTGGCCTCCTCGCAGGAGGCCCTGGACCTGCTGCCAGCCGGAGCGTGGGGAGTGGCGCTCGGCCTGCCGCTGGGCACGCTCGTGCTGGCCAAGGTCCGCATGGGCAGGCTCGACCGCGCGGCGGACCTGCTCGCGGAACCGTTCCCGGAGGCGATGCTCCAGAGCCGCTACGGACTGCACTACCTGTACGCCCGCGGCCACTACCGCCTCGCCACCGGGCAGGCCCGGTCCGCGCTCGCCGACTTCCTGCTGTGCGGCAAGCTCATGCGGAAGTGGGCCGTGCACGGCACCGGCCCCGTACCGTGGCGCACCAGCGCCGCCGAGGCGTGGCTCCAGCTCGGCAAGCAGGACCAGGCCGGACTGCTCGCACGGGACGAACTCAGCAGGCTCTCCCCCGGCAGCCCCCGGGCCCGTGGCCTCGCGTTGCGCGTACTCGCGGCGGCGGCGGGCACCGCCGAGCGGCCACGGCTGCTCGAAGAAGCCGTCGACGTCATCAAGGAGTGCGACGACAAGTTCGAGCTGGCCCGCACCCTGACCGATCTGTCCCACGCCCACAAGGAGGCCGGTGACCACAGCAGTGCCCGGCGCGCGGCGCGCAGGGCCTGGCCGATAGCCCGGGCCTCCGGTGCGGAAGCCCTCTGCCGCGAGGTCGCCCCCGTCACCCCCGGCGCACCGGCCCCCTCCGAGCCCGCCGACCGGCCGGCCAGGAAGAACCCGAAGGGCGGGGTCTCCGGCGTCGCCGCCCTGACCGCCCGGGAGAAACACGTCGCGGCGCTCGCCGGCCGCGGCTACACCAACCAGGAGATCGCGGCCCAGCTGCTCATCACTCACAGTACGGTGGAACAACACCTCACCCGGGTGTTCCGGAAGCTCAATGTGAAACGGCGTCAGGAACTGCCTTGACAGCCTCAGTTACCGGAGGAAGGACACCCGAGTGACCCACGGAGCTGTTCGCGCTCAGCGGCCGGCACTTCACCCATGAGGACAACCGGCGGATCACAAAGTCTCTCCGTCCGGAGTCCGACAAGGACTGGCTGATCGTCGCCGGGGACGTCGGCGAGAAGTTCGAGGACATCGCCTGGGCGCTGACGCTCGTCGCCGAGCGCCTCTCAGGACGCTGGTTGGTGGGGCGTGGTTCGGCCCTGCCCTCGATCGCGCTGCCGGGAATGAAATGATCGCCCTGGCCACGCGCGGCGTGGACCTCTCATCCTGGCTGGGGAGTACCGATGCAACGTGGCGAAGTCTGGTGGGCCGATTTCGGCGAGCGGCGGCCTGTCGTGCTGCTTTCGGAGGGGGCGAACTCCGAGTTCCGGGCGATGCAGATCGTCGAGCCGGTCACCGTCGACATCACCGGCTTCGGCCTCGAGGTGACCGTGGGCGCCGCCGAGGGGCTGCCTCTCGAAGGGGTCGTACGGGTCGCCTTCCCCCGTCCGGGCATCGTTCCCTGCACGTGGCTGGCGACGGTAACGGAACGGGACGTGATCGAGCGGGCGGGGGTGCTGCCCCCGGCGAAACTCGACGAGATCGAGGATGCCCTCCGGCTCGGCGGCATCGCGACGGGGGCCTGAGCTTCAGGGCTGGTCCCGGTCGGTCCTGGCGAACTGCCCAGGGTTCTCGGCGCATGTCGTAGCGTATGTGTCGGCAAACTGAAGGCCAGGTCGCGCGCCTGACCGTGCGTGAGACCGGCGGCTGAACCGGCCGGCTCCGCGTGAACGCCGCCCGGGTGGCTGCTCAGCTCCCGATGGACCTCGACAAAGCCCCGCATGTCGTCCCGTGCCGCCTCGAAGGTGGTGTTGGCGTGCACCGGATCGCTCACCCGGCAGCCCAGGGCGCCTCCGCCCGCACCTTCTCCACCAGCACGGGCAGCAGGTCACGGACCCGGTCCGCGCCCGCCCGGACGACGAACGTCAGCCGTCCCGGCTCGCGGTGCGGATCGAGCCGGTCCACGAGCCCGAGCACGGTGTCGGGGCGGGTCCCGGGCCCGATCCGGACGGCGACGGGGTTGTGGACCTCGGAGAGGGGGCCCGCACGGCAGGCAGACGAGCCGCACCGGCGCGGCGGGCGCCGGATGGTAGCGCTGTATCCAGGGCGAGTTGCGTCGTCGGACGACACGGTCGTGTTGCTCCTCGAAGTCGTGCGGGGCTGGGGGTGGGGGTGTTGGTGGCACCGGGTCAGGATGCCTCGTCGTACTGGAAGAAGCCTCGGCCCGACTTCCGGCCGAGGCGGCCGTCCTCGGCCATGCGGATCAGCAGCGGAGGCACTTCCACGATCAGGTCGTCCGAGTTCTCCCGCATGGCGTGTGCCACGGCGGTGATGGTGTCGATTCCGATCATGTCCAGCAGAGCCAGCGGCCCCATCGGGTAACCGCATCCGAGGGTCATGCCGCGGTCGATGTCCTCGGCGTCGGCCACACCCTGCTCGTACATGCGGACGGCCGCCATCAGGTACGGAACCAGCAGCGCGTTGACCACGAAGCCGCATCGGTCCTGGGTCCGGATGACCTCCTTGCCGAGCACATCGACCGCGAACGACTCGGCCCTGGCGGCGGTGCGCTCACTGGTGCGTGCCGACCGGACGACCTCCACCAGCGGCATCACCGGTACCGGGTTGAAGAAATGCATTCCGACCACTGCCTCGGGCCGGCTCGTCGCCTCGGCGATGTCCGCCACCAGCAGACTGGACGTCGTGGAGGCCATGACGGCGTCCGGGTCGGTCAGGACACCGTCGAGCGCCTTGAACACCCGGTGCTTGGCATCGGGATCCTCGGCCACGGCCTCCACCACGAGCTGCCGGTCGGCCAGTTCGGCGAAATCCGCGGTGAACCGCAGCCGCCCTGCTGCCTCCTCTCGCTCCTCGACGCTCATCCGCTCTTTGGCCACGGCGCGGTCGAGCGCGCCGAGGACCCGGGCCGACGCCCGGTCGGCCCGGCCCGGCGAGGAGACCGCGACCCATACGTCGAGTCCGGCGCGCAGACAGACCTCTGCGATCCCGGCTCCCATCGTGCCGCAGCCGACCACACCCACCCGGTGGAGCACGTCCGCCATCAGATCCCCCTGCCCGTGGCCGACCAGCGCAGCAGCCCCGCGCCGACCGCCATGCCCGCGCCGAAACCGGCGAGCAGCACCAGATCGCCGTCGCGCAGTGCGCCCGATCGGTTCGCCTCGTCCAGGGCGACCGGCACCGAAGCGGAGCCGATGTTGCCCGAGTGACGCAGCGGCAGGTGGGTGTGGGCACTGTCGAGGCCACTGGCGGCGGCGAGTTCCGTCACCAGCATGCCGTTGGCCTGGTGCGGCACGAAGTGGTCCACGTCGGAGGCTTCGTAACCGCAGCGCTCGATGAGGCCCGCGAGGACGCCGGGCACGTTCTCCAGGACGAAGTCCTTCACCCCCCGGCCCTGCATGCGCAGCAGATGACCGCCGTCGGCGACCGTCTCGGCGGAGGCCGGCCGGCGGCTGCCGCCCGCCTCCATGCTGATCAGCTCGTGGGCGTCGCCCCGGCTGACCAGTTCGATGTCGAGGAAGCCGCGCTCCGAGCCGGGCCGCGCGTCCGGCAGCGCGCCGACGACCGCGGCGCCCGCGCCGTCGCCGAAGAGGACGCTGGTGGCCCGGTCCTCGAAGTCCACGAACCGTGTGTACACGTCGGTGCCGATCACCAGCGCCTTCGTCTCCGGGCGGAGCCCGACGAACGCCCGCGCGACGGCGAGGGCGGTCACGAACCCCGTGCAGGCGATGTTGATGTCGAAGCAGGCGGCCCGGTGGGCGCCGAGCGCGCGCTGCACCAGGGAGGCGGTCGCCGGGATCGGGGCGTCGCCGGTGGTGGTGGAGACGATGACGAAGCCGAGCCGGTCGGCGGTGAGTCCGGCCTGGTCCAGTGCGGCGCGGGCCGCGTGCACGGCGAGGTCGGAGGCGGCCTCGTCGGGTGCGGCGTAGCGACGCGAGAGGATCCCGGTTCTGGTCTCGATCCACTCGGCGGAGGTGTTCGGGACGCGGGCGACGATGTCGTCGTTGGTCACTACCCGCTCGGGCAGGTAGGAGCCGGTCCCGAGGACGGAGACGGGCACGGTGTTGTCCGTAGTGTCGATGTTCACGAGGGCCTCACCCGGCCGGCAGGGCGTCGGGCGCGAAGGCGCGCAGTCGGGTCAGCCGGTCCTCGCCGATCCGCGCGCGCAGCTCGGGTGCGGTGACGCCGAGACCGGGCCGGTCGGCCAGGCACAGCACACCGACCTTGCCGATGTGCTCGTTGAGCTGGACAAGCCGCGTCGCCTCGCCGACCTCCTCCAGCGGATACAGCGCGGTCAGCGCCGGAACGATGCTGCCCTGGGTGAACAGCCGGGCACACTCGACCTGCTCCTGGAGGTTGGCGACATGACTGCCGATGATCCGCTTGAGCCGCATCCACAGATAGCGGTTGTCGAACTGGTGCTGGTAGCCGGTGCTCGACCCGCAGGTCACCACGGAGCCACCGCGCCGCACGACGAACACCGAGATGCCGAACGTGGACCGGCCGACGTGGTCGAAGACGATGTGCGGGTCCTCTCCGACGCCCTGCCGGATCAGCCGGCCGAGCGCCTTGCCCTGTGCCACGACCCGTTCGGGATCGTCACCGGCGTCGTCGCCGATGCCGATGTCCGCCCGGTTGATGACGAGGTCGCAGCCGAGCGCGCGGGCCGCCTCCGCCTTCTCCTCGGAGCCCACGACGCCGACGGCGACGCCGCCGCCGTTCTTGACGAGCTGGACGGCGTACGCGCCGAGCCCGCCCGAGGCGCCCCAAATCAGGACCACGTCGCCCTGCTTCATCCGTGCGCCCCGGTCGCTCACCAGCATCCGGTACGCGGTTCCGGCGCAGGCCGGTGTGGTGGCGGCCTCCTCCCAGGTCAGGTGGGCCGGCTTGGGGATGAGCTGGCTGGCCCGCGCCACGGTGTAGTGGGCCAGACCGCCGTAGTTCGTCTCGAAGCCCCAGGCGAGCTGGTGCTCGCTGAGCATGCCGTCGGCCTGGACCGACGCCTCCTGGTCGTCGACGCACGCGGCGCTGACCATCACGTGGTCGCCGATCTTCCAGCGGCGTACGCCGTTACCGGCGCGCACGATCACACCGGCCGCGTCCGAGCCGAGCACGTGGAACGGCTGGTCGTGCCGGGCCGCCCAACCACCTTCCTTTCCGTACGACTTGAGGAAGCGGAAGGTCGAGAGGGGCTCGAAGGTCGCCGACCAGACGGTGTTGTAGTTGATCGAACTGGCCATGACGGCGATCAGCACCTCGTCGGGTGCCAGTTCGGGCATCGGCACGGGACCGACGTGCAGGGTCTTGCGTACGTCCCGGTCTTCCACGCCCTGGAAGACGTTCTCGTCCTCCACCCGCAGGTGGGCGGCGGTGTACTCGGCCGGCAGCGGGATGCTCGCCAGCTCCTGCGGCGACGCACCGGCCCGTACCGCTTCGGACAGTGACATGTCTGGCGTCCCCCTCACTGGGCCGTGGCAGGCTGGAAGTAGGTGACGTTGATCTTCTGGAGTTCCTCGTCGTTGCGGATGGGCCTGGGGCGCTCCACGCCGTCCTCGATCGAGAGGAAGATATTGGCGATCTGAACGACCTGACCGTTCTCGGTCCCGCGCCTGCGCCGCCGTACGAAGCGGTCCTCCTGGGCGCCGATCAGATCGGCGAGCACCCGCCAGTCGCCGGGGTCGCGGGGCCGGGTCGTGAACCGGTACGCGATCCGCCAGGCCTTCTGCCGGGTCTTGTACTCCAGGAGGTGGAACTCCCCCTGGCGCACCAGCCGGAACTCGATCCCCTGCTGTGTCTGGGTCTCGCCCGACAGGGGCAGCGGGTCCACGATCGATATGCCGCCGTTGCCGACGTCCACCAGCCAGTCCTCGCCGTCGATGGTGACGACCATGACCATGTGCTCGACCTCGGGCCCCCAGGCACCGCCGAGGAGCTGCATGCTCGCCGACAGCAGCTTGACCTCGTACCCCAGCTCCCCGAGCAGCCGGTGGAAGAGCAGGTTCAGGTCGGTGCAGATGCCACCGCGCCCCTTCAGCACGATCGTCTCGAAGACGGCGTCCGCGTCGAAGTCGACGAAGTCTGTGCTGTGGATGAAGCCGTTGTCGTAGTGGAAGCGGATCTGGTGCCTGCGGTGGATGTCCCGCAGCGTCGCCAGATCGGCGGCGGGGGCGGTACCGGAGTACCCGATGTACTCCAGGTAGGTGTCCTTGTCGAACAAGGCCGTTCTCCTTTTGTGCCGTGTACGGAGTGGGAGTTGGGGCGTGGTGTCGCGCGTCTCAGTCCGAGGCGGCCGCGTCGATGCGCTCGAGCAGCTGCTCGGCGAGCATCTCCACCGTCGGGAACTCGAAGGCGAAACCGGCGGGGAGCCGCAGCCCGGTCAGGCCGGACAGCCGGTTGCGCAGTTCGACCGAGGTGAGCGAGTCGAAGCCGACCTCGAACAGGACCGTCTCCGGCCCGAAGTCGTCCGCGGACAGATGGCCGAGCACCGCGGCCGCCTCCTGCCGGACCACCTCGAGCAGGATCACTCCACGCTGTTCCTGGGGTGCCTTGGCGAGCGCCTCGGCGAGCCTGCTCGCCCCGGCCGCCGTGCCGTCGCCTACCGACCGGCGGCCCACCCGGAGCAGGCCGCGCAGCAGCGGCGGTACGTGATCGGGGCCGGTCCGGGCGCGCATCGCGGCGAAGTCGAACTTCGCGGGGGCCAGGACGGCGTCCGGGGCCCGCAGCGCGACGTCGAAGAGCTCCATGCCCTCCTGCTCGGTGAAGGCGAGGATGCCGAGCCGGTCGATGCGCTTGAGGTCGATCTCGCCGAGGTGTTCCACGATCTCGGAGTTCTGTCCCCACCATCCCCAGGCGAGGGAGGTCGCGGGCAGTCCGGCGGCGTGGCGGTGCTGGGCGAGGGCGTCGAGGAAGGCGTTCGCCGCCGCGTAGTTGCCCTGGCCGGGGTTGCCGAGGGTGCCGGCGGCGGAGGAGAAGAGCACGAAGGCGGCCAGGTCCAGGCCCGCCGTGAGCTCGTGGAGATGGACGGCCGCGTCGACCTTCGGCCGGAGGACCGCGTCGAGCCGCTGGGGGGTGAGGGCCGTGATGACACCGTCGTCCAGGACACCCGCCGTGTGGATCACGCCGGTCAGCGGGGCGTCGGAGGGTATCCGCTCCAGCACCCCGGCCAGCGCGTCGCGATCGGCGACGTCACAGGCCACGATCCGCACCTGGGCGCCGAGGGAGGCCAGTTCCGTCTCCAACGCGGCGGCGTCGGGCGCCTGCGGACCGCGTCGCGACACCAGCAGAAGGTTCCCGACCTGGTGTTCCCGCACCAAGTGGCGGGCGACGAGACCGCCGAGCGCGCCGGTGCCGCCGGTGATGAGCACCGTGCCGGCGGGATCGAAATTCTGGCCGTGCCGTCGTGCGGGCACGGCCCGCGTCAGCCGGGGCACGTAGGTCACACCCTTGCGGACGGCCACCTGCGCGTCGCCCGAGGCCAGCACGTCCGGCAGGGCGCGCAGCGACTCCTCCGTGTCGTCGGTGTCGATCAGGACGACACGGCCAGGGTTCTCGGCCTGCGCCGAGCGCAGCAGACCCCACACCGCCGCGGCCGACAGGTCCGTCAGCTCGCCCTCGTCCTCGGCCGCGACGGCCGCGTGCGTCACGGCGAGCAGTCGGGTGTCCTGCAGGGTGGGTTCGGCCAGCCATGCCTGGACCAGCTCCAGGACCTGGGTGGCCACGTCGCGTACCTCGTCGGCATCGGCGCGGTCACCGCCGAAGACGTCGAGGAGCAGGAGTTCGGCCTCGGTTCCGGCGAGGGCGCGGACGTCCTCGGCGGTGGCGACGGAGACCGCGTCCAGCTCGGCCTCCCGGGACTTGACCGTGGTCGGCTCCCAGACCACACGGAACATCTGCTCGGCGGCCGCTGCGGAACCGGCGCGCAGCGCTTCGGGCGCCACCGGCCTGGCCACGAGGGACTCGACGGAGGCGACGGGGGCTCCGGTGGCGTCGGCCAGGTGCAGGGTGATCGTGTCCTGGCCGCTGGGGACCAGGCGCAGCCGCAGGGTGGCGGCGCCGGCCGCGTACAGCCGTACGTCACTCCACGCGAACGGCAGCACCAGCTCCTGCGTGCTTCCGCGCCCGAAGACCCCGGCGTGCAGGCAGGCGTCGAGCAGCGCCGGATGCAGTCCGAACCCGTCGGCCCTGCCTGCCTCTTCGGGCAGGGTGACCTCGGCGAATATCTCCTCGCCCCGGGTCCACACGGCCTGCAGACCCTGGAACGCGGGCCCGTAGCCGTACCCGCTGTCGGTCAGTCCCGCGTACGCGCTGTGGGCCGCGTCGTCGACCGCCTCGGCCCCGCGCGGCGGCCATTGGGTCAGCTCGAAGTCGGGTTTGCCGTTCTCGGGTGCCAGTCGGCCCGACGCGTGCCGGGTCCAGGCCGTCGCCGGGCCTGCGTCCTCACGGCGGGAGTGGACGGTGAACCGGCGATGTCCCGCGTCCTGTGCTTCGGCGACCTCCACCCGCAGTTGTACGCCGCCCTGCGCGGGCATCGGCAGCGGGGCCTCGATCACCAGCTCGGCAAGCAGTTCGCAGCCGACCTCGTCACCGGCGCGCAGCGCCAGCTCGACGAGGGCCGCCCCGGGTACGAGGACCGTTCCGGCGGCCGCGTGGTCCGCCAGCCACGGGTGCGAGTACAGCGAGAGCCTGGACGTGAACAGGACGGCCCCGGAGCCCGGGACCTCCGTCATCGCGCCCAGCAGCGGGTGGTCGACGGCGGCCAGGCCCAGACCGGCCGGGTCTCCCGCACCGGAGCCGGTGTCCAGCCAGTAGCGCTGCCGTTGGAAGGCGTACGTGGGCAACTCGGCTGCGGGGCCGGTTACTTCACCCAGTACGGCGGTCCAGTCGACCGGCACTCCACGAACGTGGAGGGTGGCGAGCGACTCCAGGAAACGGCGGGGGCCGCTCTCCTCCCGGCGCAGCGTCCCGGTCACCAGCGCGGCGGTCACCGCGTCGGCTTCCAGGCTCTGCTCGATCGCGGGGACGAGCACGGGGTGGGTACTGACCTCGACGAAGACGCCGTAGCCATCGGCCGCGAGGGCGCGCACGACCGGGTCGAAGCGGACCGTCCGGCGCAGGTTCCGGTACCAGTATCCGGCGTCCAGGCCCGCGGTGTCGAAGAGTCCCCCGGTCGTCGTGGAGTGGAACGGCACCGAGGAGGAACGGGGGGTGAGCCCGGCGAGGGCGTCGCGGAGCTCTTGTTCGATGGGTTCGACCTGGGCGGAGTGCGAGGCGTAGTCGGCGGGGATCCTGCGGACCCGGATGCCGGAATTCTCGCAGTTCCGGATCACCTCGCTCAGCGCCTCGGGGTCACCGGCGACGACGTACGCCTCGGGGCTGTTGACGGCCGCGATGTCGAGCTTGCCGGGCCAGGGCGCCAGCAGTTCGTTCACCCGGTCGGCGTCCGCCGCGATCGAGGCCATCGCGCCGCGGCCGGACAGCGTGGTCGCGACGATGCGGCTGCGGACCACGACGATTCTCGCCGCGTCCTCCAGGGTCAGGCCGCCGGCGACGCAGGCTGCGGCGATCTCGCCCTGGGAGTGGCCGACCACCGCGTCCGGGACGAATCCGGAGGCTTGCCAGAGGGCGCCCAGGGACACCATCACGGCGAACGACACCGGCTGCACGACGTCGACGGCATCCAGCGAAGGGGCCCCGTCCGCCTGCCGGATGACGTCGAGGAGCGACCAGCCGGTCAACGGGTCCAGGGCCTTCGCGCACTGCGCCATCCGGGCCGCGAACACCGGTGAGGCGTCGAGGAGATCGGCCCCCATGCCGGGCCATTGGGCGCCCTGGCCGGGGAAGACGAGCACCTTGCGGCCGTTGACGGATCCGCCCTCGCCGGTGACGACGCCGGGCGCGGACTCGCCCTTGGCCAGCGCTTCGAGCCCGGTCAGTGCCTCGTCACGGTCGCCCGCGACGACGACGGCCCGCTCGGGCAGCAGACTCCGGGTCCGTATCAGCGAACGCGCCGCTTCCAGGGCGCTCACATCCGGCTGCTCGGCGAGGAACGACGCCAGGTTCTGGGCCTGACCCGCGAGACCGCCCCTGCCGCGCGCCGACACGGCGAGCGGAACCGCCCCCCGCACGGCGGGTTCCGACGCGCGGCCGGTCTCGGCGGGTCCCTGGGACTGCGGGGCTTGTTCCAGGATGACGTGGGCGTTGGTGCCGCTGACGCCGAAGGAGGAGACACCGGCGCGGCGCGGACGGTCCAGCTCGGGCCAGGGGCGGGACTCCGTGAGCAGCTCGACGGCGCCCGCGGTCCAGTCCACCTGCGGCGTCGGCTCGTCCACGTGGAGGGTCTGCGGCAGGACGCCGTGCTGCATCGCCATGACCATCTTGATGACCCCGGCGACACCGGCCGCGGCCTGCGTGTGCCCAAGGTTGGACTTCACCGAGCCCAACCACAACGGGTGGTCGGCGTCGTGTTCCTGCCCGTACGTGGCGAGCACCGCCTGCGCCTCGATCGGGTCACCGAGCTGCGTCCCCGTTCCGTGTGCCTCCACCGCGTCCACGTCGACGGGACGCAGCCCGGCATTGGCCAGTGCGCGGCGGATCACTCGCTGCTGGGAAGGCCCGTTGGGGGCGGTCAGACCGTTCGACGCACCGTCCTGGTTCACCGCCGACCCGCGGACGACTCCCAGAATCCGGCGTCCGTTGCGCACCGCGTCCGACAGGCGCTCGAGCAGCAGCATGCCGACGCCCTCGGCCCAGCCCGTGCCGTCGGCCGCGGCGGCGAACGACTTGCAGCGGCCGTTCAGCGCGAGGCCGCGCTGTCGCGAGAAGCCCACGAAGGCGGCGGACTTGGCCATGACGGTGACACCGCCGGCCAGCGCGAGCGAGGACTCCCCCGACCGCAGGGACTGTGTCGCCAGGTGGACGGCGACCAGCGACGACGAGCAGGCGGTGTCCAGCGTGACCGCCGGGCCTTCCAGGCCGAGGAAGTACGACACCCGCCCCGAGACGATGCTGCCCGCGCCACCCGTCATCAGGTGACCCTCGACGCTGTCGGGGTCGGCGCCCGCGCCGTCCATGTATCCGACCGCGTAGTCCTGGTACATGTCACCGGCGAAGACGCCGACCGGCTCCCCGCGCAGCGAGACCGGGTCGATGCCGGCCCGCTCCAGCGCCTCCCAGGAGGTCTCCAGCATCAGCCGCTGCTGCGGATCCATCGCCAGCGCCTCACGCGGCGAGATGCCGAAGAAGCCGGCGTCGAACTCGTCGGCGTCGTGCAGGAATCCGCCCTCGCGGACGTAACTCGTCCCGGAGTGGTCGGGGTCCGGGTGGTAGAGGTTCTCCAGGTCCCAGCCCCGGTTGACCGGGAACTCGGTGATGCCGTCACGGGCACAGGCCACCAGATCCCAGAGCTCTTCCGGCGTCGACACCCCGCCGGGGAAACGGCAGGCCATTCCCACGATCGCGACCGGTTCGGTCTGCCTCTCCCTGATCCTGCTGTTCTCGTTCTCCAGCCGCTCGTTCTCGGTGAGTGATGCGCGCAGTGCCTCGACGACCCTGCTGTCCGAACTGGTCATGCGGTTGCTCCTTCTCCGAGGCCCTGCTGATTCCTGGCACTTCTCATCGCTCGTTCGACGAGATCGTCGAGGTCCATCTCCGCGATCAGCGGCGACGCGTCCGCTCTGGGCTCCGCCGCCGCGGCGGGTCGCTTCTCCGGGTCCGCGGCCAGCTCCAGGAGCTTGTCCAGGAGCCCGAGCTCCTCGAAGCGGGCCAGCGGTGTCGTCGCCAGTACGCGGCGGATCTCGTCCTCGCGACCGGCGAGTCCCCCGGCGGTGGGGGCATCGGGGAACAACTCGTCGAGCAAGGCGCGGGTGAGGGCCTTGGGCGTCGGGTGGTCGAAGATCGTCGTGGCCGGGAGGCGCAGGCCGGTCAGGCCGGACAGCCGGTTCCGCAGCTCGACCGAGGTGAGCGAGTCGAACCCGACCTCGCTCAGGGCCCGTTCGGACTCCACCTGCGCCCCCGAGGCGTGCCCCAGGATGGTCGCGATCTCCCCGCGTACGACGTCGAGCAGGGTGTCCGCCCGCTGGTCCGGGGTGAGCGCGACCAGCCGCTCGGGCAGGTCCGGGCCCGCCGAGCTGCCGTTCCGCGCGGCGCGGCGACCAACACGTACGAGACCGCGCAGCAGCGCGTGCACGGATTCGGGGGTGGTGGCTTGTTCGCGCAGGACGGCGAAGTTCATCTTGACCGGGACGAGGACCGGGTCGGATGCCCGCAGGCCCAGGTCGAAGAGTTCCAGGCCCTCCCGCGAGGTGACTCCGGTTCCGCCGCCGCGCGACACCCGACGCAGATCCGCGTCGGTGAGGTTTGCGGTCATGTCGCTGCTCTCCGCCCAGCCACCCCATGCCAGAGAGACGGCCGGCAGTCCCGCCGCGTGACGACGCCGGGCCAGCGCGTCGAGGAACGCGTTCGCGGCCGCGTAATTGCCCTGCCCCGGATTGCCCAGCGTTCCGGCAGCCGACGAGAACAGCACAAAGGCGGCCAGATCGAGATCACGTGTGAGTTCGTCCAGGATCAGCGCCGCGTCCGCCTTGGGACGGAACACCGTGTCCAGCCGCTCCGGGGTCAGAGCCGTGAGCACGCCGTCGTCCAGAACACCGGCCGTGTGCACGACACCGGTCAGCCGGGACTCGGACGGTATCCGCGCCAACACCCCGGCCACCGCGTCGCGATCGGAGACATCGCAGGCCGCGATCCGCACCCGGGCTCCCAGTCCCGTCAGCTCCGCCTCCAGGTCGGCCGCGCCCGGCGCGTCCGGGCCCCGACGGGACACCAGCACCAGGCTCCGGATCCCGTGCTCCCGCACGAGGTGACGGGCAACCAGCCGGCCCAGACCACCCGTACCGCCCGTGACCAGGACCGTCCCCGCCGGATCCAACGCCCGGCCACGGTCGGCCAGGGGCGTCGCCCGCTCCAGCCGAGGCACGAACACCTCACCGGACCGAACCGCAACCTGCGGCTCACCCGAGCTCAACACACCCGCCAACACGGCCTGTTCGACCTGCGGATCGTCCGAGGCCACCAGCACGAACCGGCCCGGGTGCTCCCCCTGCGCCGAGCGCAGCAGACCCCACACCGACGCCGCCGCCAGGTCCTCGACCGGTCGCGTCACCACGACGAGCCGACCGTCCTCGAGCGCCGGCTCGGCCAGCCACGCCTGCACCAGCTCCAGGACCGGGCCGGTCACCTCGCGCACGTCACCCGCGGCATCGCAGAGATCGACGACGGCCGAAGAGGCACCGCTCGCGGCCAGGGCGGCCGCATCCTGGACGGTGGTCACGATCGGCAGTCCGTCGCCGGCCACCTGTGTCTCGGGCAGGGTGAACGGCGTCCATTCGAGACGGAACAGCGCATCGCGCGTCCAGTCCGCCCCGGCATCGGAGCCGAGGCTCTCCGGCGCCACCGGCCGGGCCACGACCGACGCCACCGACGCCACCGGCGCGCCGGACGCGTCGGCCAGCCGCACACCGACCGTGTCCGGACCGTCCGGCACAAGGTGTACCCGCAGCGCGGAGGCACCGGCCGCGTACACCCGCACCTCACTCCACGCGAACGGCAGCACGAGTTGCTGCTCCGGGTGGTCCTGACGGAAGACCGCGGCGTGGAAGCAGGCGTCGAGGAGGGCGGGGTGGAGCGCGTATCCGTCGGTGCTGCCTGCCTCTTCGGGAAGAACGATCTCCGCGAAGACCTCCTCACCTCGTGTCCAGGCCGCCCGCAATCCCTGGAACGCGGGCCCGTACCCGTACCCGCTCGCCTCCAACTCCCCATACGCCGCCCCGGCCGCGTCCTCGACCCGGACCGCGCCCTGGGGCGGCCACTGCGCCAACTCGAAGTCAGGAGCCTCGGTCTCGGCGGCCAACCGGCCCGACACATGGCGGGTCCATGCCGATCCGGGCTCGGCATCCTCACGGCGGGAATGGACGTGTACGGTCCGCTGCCCGGGCTCGTCGGCCTCACCGACCTCCACCCGCAGCTGGACACCGCCCTGTTCGGGCACCACCAACGGGGCTTCGATCAGCAGCTCCGACAGCACCTCACAGCCCACCTCGTCCCCGGCCCGCACCACCAGTTCGACAAACGCCGTCCCCGGTACGAGTACCGCCCCGCCCGCGGCGTGGTCGGCAAGCCACGGATGCGAACGCAGCGACCACCGCGAGGTGAACAGCAGCGTCCCGGAACCGGGCACCTCGGTCACCGCACCCAGCAGCGGATGATCGACACCGAGCAGGCCAAGACCCGCAGGATCCCCCGAACCCCCGCCACTCTCCAGCCAGTAGCGCTGCCGCTGGAAGGCGTACGTCGGCAACTCCACCGGCCGGCCCGCCCCGTCACCGAGCAGGGCTCCCCAGTCGATCTCGACACCCCGCACATGCAGACCTGCGAGGGCGCAGACGACCGAGCGGACTTCGTCGGTGTCGCGACGCAGAGACGGTACGAACGCGCAGGCGTCGCCGGTCAGACATTCGACGCCCATGGCGGACAGGACCGCGTCGGGCCCGAGCTCCAAGAACGTGGCCACATCAGCCCGCTCCAACGCCCGCACACCATCCGCGAACCGAACCGTGGCCCGTATGTGCTCCACCCAGTAGTCCGGGCGGGAGACCAGCTCCGGATCGGCGATCTCCCCTGTCACGTTCGAGACCAGAGCCACCCGCGGCCGCTGGAAGTCCAGACCCTCCGCGACCGTCCGGAACTCCGCGAGCATCGGCTCCATGAGTGCACAATGGAAGGCGTGCGAGACGGTCAGACGCCGGGTCTTGACCCCTTGCGCGGCCAGCTTCTCCGCCACGGTCATGGCTTCCTGATCGTCGCCGGAGATCACCACCGAGGCGGGCCCGTTCACCGCCGCGACATCAACGCCCGAGGTCAGCAGCGGACGCACGACGTCCTCCGGAGCGGCCACCGACACCATCGCGCCGCCGGAGGGAAGTTGCTGCATCAGCCGGCCACGTGCCGCGACCAACGTCGCCGCATCCCCGAGGGACAACACCCCCGCCACATAAGCGGCCGTCAATTCGCCGATGGAGTGACCGCCGACGAAGTCCGGCCGCACACCCCAGGACTCCACCAGCCGGAACAACGCCGACTCGACAGCGAAAAGACCCGCCTGAGTGAACACCGTCCGATCCAACAGACCGGCACCATCGAAGACGACATCCGCAACCGAGCGCTCCACATGCCCGGCCAACCGCGCATCCAACGCCGCACACGCCGCATCGAACGCCTCACGAAACACCGGGAAGCGCTCATACAGCTCCCGGCCCATCCCGACCCGTTGACTCCCCTGCCCCGTGAACAACACCGCCAGCCGACCGCTCTCCATGGCCGTGCCCGTCACAACAGCCGGGGCCGACTCGCCCTTGCCCAGGGCTTCGAGGCCCGCCATGGCCTCGACACGGTCGCCCGCCACGATCACCGCGCGCTCCGACAGGGCGCCCCGTGTCCCGACCAGCGCGCGCACCGTCTCAGCCAGGCCCACATCTGCCCGCTCCGACAGGAAGGACGCCAACTCCCGGGCCTGTCCCGCGAGTCCCGCTTTCCCACGGGCCGACACGACCAGCGCCAACGGCCCAGGGGCCTCGGTCTCGGCCGTCTCCTCGCGCGCCTGTTCCGGAGCCTGCTCAAGAATCACGTGCGTGTTCGTGCCGCCGGCGCCGAAGGACGAGACCGCCGCCCGGCGCGGACGGTCCAGCTCCGGCCAGGGCCGGGACTCCGTGAGCAGCTCCACCGCGCCCGCCGTCCAGTCCACCTGGGGGGTCGGCTCGTCCACGTGCAGCGTGCGCGGCAGCACCCCGTGCTGGAGCGCCATCACCATCTTGATCACACCGGCGACACCTGCGGCGGCCTGCGTGTGACCGAGGTTCGACTTCAACGACCCCAGCCACAAAGGTTGTTCGGCATCACGGTCCTGCCCGTAGGTCGCGATCACCGCCTGGGCCTCGATCGGGTCCCCCAGCGAGGTCCCCGTCCCATGCGCCTCCACCGTGTCGACGTCAGCGGGCGCGAGACCCGCGTTGGCCAACGCCGCGCGAATCACCCGCTGTTGGGACGGACCGTTCGGGGCCGTCAGGCCGTTCGAGGCGCCGTCCTGATTGGCGGCCGTACCGCGCACCACGGCCCACACCCGGCGTCCGTTGCGCACCGCGTCCGACAGGCGCTCGAGCAACAGTACGCCGGCGCCCTCGGACCATCCGGTGCCGTCCGCCGTGGCCGCGAACGCCTTGCAGCGGCCGTCGGGGGCCAGGCCCCGCTGCCGGGAGAACCCGACGAAGGCGCCCGGCGAGGTCATCACCGTCACTCCGCCCGCCAGGGCCAGCGAGGACTCCCCCGACCGCAGCGACTGCACCGCCAGGTGGAGGGCGACCAGCGACG
>NZ_JBEOVN010000122.1:0-22513 GCF_040295565.1 Streptomyces sp. NPDC002785
GTCGCCCCACGGAAGACCTCGACGGTCCGGCGGCTGTCGTTGCGGATGTTGAGGCTCTTGGAACCGAGACCGCTGACCACCGTGACGCAGCCGCCTCCTTCCGCGGTGTAGGTGCGCTCGTTGATGTGGATGCGGCCCTTGAAGTGGCGCCGCTCGCGGCCCCGCTCGCCGCCCCGCTCGCCGCCTCGCTCGCCACCCTTCTCGTAGCCCCTGCCCTCGTTGCCCTTGCCCTCGTTGCCGTTGCCTTCGTTGCCGTTGCCGGATTCGCCGCCGTTGAGAGCCGAATCGGGGGCAGCGGCCTGCTGGACGACCGGGGCTGCCTGGGCCGGCTCGGAGGAGGCGGCCGAGGCGTAGGTGATGCCGGTGGCGGCCAGTGCCGCGGCGGCCGCTAGCGCGGCAGTAACGACGGTGGAACGCGTAACCATGTCACTTCTCCTGTCTCAGAGAGGCCGGCTGAGCAGCTGGCCCGTGATTGAACGTACTTACGGCCCCCATAGCTGTCATATCGGACACATTGGAAGGGTGGCGCAGGGACGCCGAACGGGGTACACGAGCCACCCATATGCTATTTTCAGATAATCTGATGAAACGTCAATTAAGCTTATATGTGGGTCAGTTATGGGGCCATTAGCCCGTCCAGGCGACTTCCTGATGCTCTCTCACCCCTGGTGACAGCGTGTCTTCGTTGACACGGCCCGGGGAGGAGGCGCAGACGGTCATCCTGAATGCCCGTCCGGCTGTGCGCCGAGTGTCGGCTTGGGGCCTTGGCTCCCCAGCCGCTTGCGCTTGAGCGTCCTCGGCTGTTGGGACACTCAGCGCTGCGGAGGTCAGCAGCGAAGTCCGACGATGCCCCAGCCACGGCGGTCGGCTTCTACGACGACTTCGCCCCACCCCATGAGCAACTCGGCGAACGACTCAAAGTCACAAATCCAGCCCGTCGGCACTGCGGCGTGCTCTGCGAACGGCACTCGCAGGGTGTCGAGTTCAGGCTGCGCCTGAGCCCAGTAACGCCTGATCGCGGAGACTTCGCCCGGATCCGGCGCAGCAAGGCGGGCCTGCTGGACCGGCGGGCCTCGCGGGCCGATCGCCGGGTGACCTACGCCGCCCTGACTCCCGCCGGGCCGTCTGCCGCCGCCGACGTCTCCTCTACGCCGGCTGCCGCCCTGCGCCTCCGAGTGTCGGCGGGCCGGAGTCGGCGCGGATCGTTTCGGCGCCCTCGCGGCGGACATCGCCCTGCCCGACCGGCACCGGGGCCCTGCACGGCCGGCCACGGGCCGGACTGCTCCGACGTCTGAGCAGATACCGGGCCGAGCCTTTCTCAGTGGCGCATCACCACCCCGTCACACCGTCGATGCGCTCGCGCAACAGGTCGGCGTGGCCGATGTGACGCGCGTACTCCGAGATCATGTGGACGTGGACCAGGCGCAATGAGTACACCTCGCCGGCATGGGTGAAGGTGTCGTCCAACGAGGCTTCGGCGACGATCTCGTCCGCCAGTCGGAATTCCTCGACGAGGCGCGCGTAGTCTTCGGCGGCGCGGGCCGGGTCCAGGTCCTCGAAATCCGCGTCCTTGCCCTTCTCGGGGTCGTACATGGGGTCGAGCGTCTGACCTGCGAATCGCTGCCGGAACCAGACACGTTCGACCTTCGCCATATGGCGGATCAGTCCGAGAAGTGTGAGGTTCGACGGCGATACCGTCTGTTCTGCGAGCTGCTCCCCGTTCAGGCCGGAGCACTTGTGCAACAGGGTGCTGCGGAACCAGGCGAGATAGCCCGTGAGCATCTCCCGCTCACCGGCCACGAGTGAACCGGGGGTGCGTTTTACATCAGGTGTTGTCCATGTCATCCCGTGATCTTGCCTGGTGCGCGCCGATCGGGACAGGGATTTCACATACCGTCGGTGCGCCGGACTCCACTGGGCGTCGGCCATGTCGCTCCTCGTCGGCGAGTGATCCGTACACCATCGGGCGCATACGCCGTCACCCCACGTTGGGCCGGAGGGAGCGGTCCGCAATCGGCCACGGGCCGATCGGGTGTCCGCCGTGAACGTCGGCGCGGTGCCGGTGCTCGGTCGTGGCCGGCTCGCCGCGCCGTGCCGGCTGCGAGTCGGCGCCTTCGGCGGGGCTGAGCCGAGAATGCAGGCGTGTCTACTCCCACCCTCCTCACCGGACGCGATCCACGGAGCGAATGGGCTCTGCTCCTCCTGTCGGCCGCTTCGGGGGCTGCCGACGCGTTCGTCTTCATCTGTGTCGGTCAGGTTTTCGCCGGGGTGATGACCGGGAATCTGGTGCTGCTGGGCGCTTCCGCCGCCGGTGTCGGGGAGCACGGGGTGGCCCTGCGTGTGATCAACGCGCTCGTTTCATACAGCTTCGGGGTCATGTGCGGTGCGTGGATGAGCGAGCGGTTGCGGTGGCCTCTGCCGGTGATGCTGCTGATCGAGGTGGCACTGCTGGCGGCGGGGGCTGCGTTGTGGGCACTGGGCCTGATCACCTCCGACGGGGACCGGCTGGGGCTGCTGGTGCTCATTTCCGTGGCCATGGGGATTCAGGGCCGTATCCGCGCGACGCCCACCAATTACTTCACAGGCACGCTCACGTCTCTCGTCAGCCGCGTGACGCTGAGGTCGCGGAACCAGGGGGACGGCTGGGTGGCCGGCCGGTTGATCGCAGTCGTGGCGGGGGCCGCAGTGACCGCGCTGTCGGTACGGTTCTGGCCGGGCGCCGCGGCTATGGCGGCCGTGGTGCCTGCAGTGGGTGCGCTGTTGGTCGAGTCGGTGCCCGGGCGGCTCTCCCGGGGCTGACCGCGCCCATCCCGTCCGGTCTTCGCAAGCCCGATACGGATCTCCGTCCAGATAGTCATCGCATCGACCGGTGCCGGGCAGAATCCGGCTGAAGCACATGGGTAAAGGGAAGCCCCGGCCGGATCGGGGGAATCCAGCCGGGGCGGCTCAGATGCGGGCGCGATGTGCGACATCCACATATAGGTGAACGGTAAACCATTGCTCACCATTCCCGAGAATCCGCACCGCGGCCTGTGATTCACGGCACGGAATCGGGTCTTCCGGTGGCACGGATCAGCTTCCGGCAGGTGCCTGACTGCCGTAGTCCCGTTTCGCACATATCTCCCCGGGCCCCTTCATGTGCGCTCCTTCCCTGCCACCGCAGGGGGTACGGATGGGATCGGGGCCCGATGCCGGTGCGGCGGTCAGCGCTCCTCACGGAAGAGGACGTGCTGCCCCACGACGGGGTCGAACTTGCGCAGGACCAGCCGGTCAGGATCGTTCCGGCGGTTCTTGCGGGTCACGTAGCTCCGCCCCGTTCCGGCTGTCGACCGGAGCGTCACGACGGGGCGGGTCTCGCTGCGCGCCATGGGTGCCTCCACTCTCTTGCGTCGACCCCGATCCCCTACCGATGGGAATGGGTATCGTTTTCGTTCTGATGCTGTAACGCGAGCGGGTCCAGCGGCATTCCCGTGCACAAATCGCTTCGAACCCCCGCCCACGGCAGACCCCCTCGCACATGCCCCGTTCCGGCCGGGCGCGCCGTCCGGGAAACGGCGCGCGCGGGCGCGCAACCGTCTGCGCGCGCCGGGTGACTTGCGTCAAAGCCCGTCGAGAGTAAGGCTGTTCGACGGACCGGCGCCTTGCACAGCCTAGGGCATATGCCAGAAGCAACAACGCATCGAGTGTTGCCAAATCCCTTACGGGGTCCCGCAGCCTGTGCAACAGTCGTCTACGGTCCACCTCTTCAGACCTGGTCGTGCCGCGCCTGTATCGGAGTACGAGATGCCGTCCCCTCTGTCCGCGGACCGCCCCGCCCCACCGCCACCCGAGCGCGATGCCGTCGATGCCGTCGATGCGTTGATCAACCGGAGCCGTCGGCTGCGTGGTGACGTGGATGCCGTGCGGCGGGACGCGGAGCTGATCGACGAGGACGACCTTCAGATGCGCTGGCAGCGCGCGCTCTGTGAACTGGCGGTCCATCACCTCGACAATCTCGGCACACAGCTGGGGCAGCTCCGGAAGGGCCTTGCGCCGGAGGCCTCGGAACAGCCCACGGGGACTTCGACGCAGGACGCCACGGAGGAGACCTTCGACGAGCCGCGGCCCGCTTCGCTGATCGGCCGGGTGGGCAGCGCCGAGTGGAATCTGCTGACCGACGAGGTCACCTGGTCCGAGGAGCTGTTCCAGATTTTCGGCAGGTCTCCCGACGCAGGGCCTCTTGCGCTGGACGACCTCCCCTCCATGCTCCTTCCCGAGGACCAGCCCCTGCTCACCGCTCTGGTGACGGACTGTCTGGTCGACGGTAAGCCGATAGACGGCGAATTCCGCATCCTGCGGACCGACGGCCGGATGTGCACGCTCCACATAATGGGCGAGCCTGTCCTCGACGCAGAGGGGTGCACGGCCTCCATGTGGGCGGTTCTGCGCGATGTCAGCGAACTGCGGCGCAGCCAGCGAGTGGTGCGCACGACTCATGACTCGTTACAGCGCCGACAGCACATGGCGCGGACCGAGCACCAAATGGCGGTCGAACTTCAGGAGGCCGTGCTTCCCCCGTGGCGGGGCTCGCTGAGGCTTCCTTCGCAGGGGGAGGGCGGGCTGGACATCTCGGCCCACTACCTTCCCTCGGAGTCGAGTTCCCTGATCGGCGGTGACTGGTACGACGCGCTGGAACTGCCGGACGGCAGGACCGTCCTCACGGTCGGCGATCTGACCGGCCATGGCATCCAAGCCACCTCGGCCATGGCGATGCTGCTGGGCGCGCTGCGCGGGATGGCCGTGGCCGGCATCGAGCCCGGGGCCCTGATGGGGCATCTCAATCAGTTACTGGAATCCGCTGTCCAGCCCGCTCTCGGCAGTGCCGTGTACTGCCGCTTCGATCCGGCCACCGGCACCCTCGCCTGGTCACAGGCGGGGCACCCCGCACCGCTGCTGTTCCGCAACGGAGAGGGGCGCCCACTGACGCCACCGGACGGCGTCCTGCTCGGCGCGGCTTCCGGGGTCGCGTACGAGCAGGACGAAGTGCACCTGCTGCCCGGTGATGTGCTGGTACTGCACACCGACGGGCTGAACCCTCGCAGCGACCGGGGTGCGAGCCCGGACGCGCTGCTTGCTCTCGCACCGCACTTCGCGCAGGCCCGTACGGCACAGGAATGCGTACGGACGGTCGTCGCGGAGTTCGGCGGCACCGAGCGTCTGGACGACGCGTGCGTGCTGATCGCCCGCATAGGAGGGTAGGGCACAGCGACACGCGCGCAGAGACACGGGCAAGCGGATCGCCGGACACGGCGCGGTACGCAGGGGACGAGCCACCCACGGGTGCCGTGCTCGGACAACCGGTGGCCGGACTGTGGCCGGTCGGTCAGTTGATGGTCTGGGCGGCGCCCTCATTGCGGCGCCCGCCCATCAGACCTGCGACGAGCGCCTTGGCTGCTTGATGACGGAGCTCTGCGGCAGGGAGAGCTTGATCTCCTCGCGCAGGTCCCCGATCTTCGCGTAGCCCGCGAACCGGCCCGTCAGCCGGTACATCTCGCGCAGCCGGTCCCACGTACGGTGCGAGGAGGTCTCCCCCATCGTCACCAGAGCGAGCCGTGCATAGCGGTCGGCCTGCTCGGGATCGTCGGCGATGAAGCACGCCGAGGCGAGTGAGATGTAGTCGAAGATCTTGGACCGCTGGCGCCCGTTGGCCCGGAGCTCCAGTGCCTGCTTGGCGTGGCGCTGAGCCACGATCGCCACTGACGGGTCGTGTTCGGCGAGCGTACGGAACGCCAGAGCCTGCATTCCGTGCAGATCAGCCTCGTCGAACAGCTGCATCCAACTGGGCGGCGGCACATCGCTCTTGTCCGATACGAAAAGCTCCTCGGCCTTGCCGAGTGTGCGGCGCATGGCCTGGCCGCTCCCCATGGACGCCTGCGCCCAGGCCTCGATGGTGTGCAGCATGGCCTGGGTTCGCGGCAGCACCATGTCTCCGGAGCCGGACTTGGCGAGCTTCATCAGGTCCAGGGCGTCGTCGGGACGCCCCAGGTGGATCATCTGACGGGCCGCTCTGGAGAGCGCCTCGCCCGCGCGCGGGCGGTCGCCGCCCTCGCGCGCCGCATGAGCGGCGATGACGAAGTACTTCTGGGCGGTTGGTTCGAGACCGATGTCGTGGGACATCCATCCCGCGAGTACGGCAAGGTTGGCCGCAACGCCCCAGAGACGGCGCTGCAGATGCTCGGGGTGGCGAAAGGCGAGCATGCCGCCCACCTCGTTGAGCTGGCCCACCACGGCCTTGCGCTGGAGTCCGCCGCCCCGGGACGCGTCCCAGGCGCGGAACACCTCGACGGACCGTTCGAGCGCCTCGATCTCCTCCGACCCGATGGGCGCGGCCTCGTACCGGTCGAAACCGGCTGGGTCCGCGTGCAGAGGGTCGTCGATCCTTGGGGCGTCGGCCGCCAGCACGGGGTCGGTGTGCAGCCAGTCGTGCATGGGGCCGGTGATGGTCGATCCTGCGGCGAGCGCGGCGCCCGCGCTCACCAAGCCGCGTCGGTTGAGCATGAGGTCCATTCCCGTGAATTCGGTGAGGACCGCTGCCGTCCGCTCGGGCGCCCACGGCAGTTCGTCGGGATTGTGCTGCTTCCCGACCTCCCGCTGTTTCCCCGCGCGCCCGCGTCGGCCGAACCCGAGGTCCTCGATGGTCACGACACGACCGAGCCGCTCGGTGAACAGGGCAGCCAGCACCTTGGGCACGGGATCGCGGGGGGACTCCCCCATGTCGATCCAACGCCTCACCCGCGAGGTGTCGGTGGCCAGCTGCGGGTGGCCCATGGCCGCCGCCTGCCGGTTCACCATTCTCGCGAGTTCGCCCTTGGACCAGCCGGCAAGGCCGAACAGGTCGGACAGGCGGGTGTTGGGTTCTCCGGTCACTTCAAGCCCCCAGGTTCTCGGCTGTGTTGACAGTAACCCCCTGTCAGATGCCTTGCGACTATTCGCCAGGGTTCGCCAGGGTGCGCCAGATGGTCTGCCACCCGCGGTTCCGTGTCAGGTAGGAAAGCGCCACCCCGCCCGGCAGCCCTAGGTACTCCCCAGGGTGCCGAACGGCCGCCGGCCGGGGCGGTGCACGCAACTTGTCGGCGCGCGAAGGGATCTGTCTCGCCCATGTACACATCGTCCTCCGTGACCGCCCCGCCCCGGCCGCTTCGTCCCTTGGGGGCGGGCGGCGGTCCGTACCTCGCACCGCATGCCGCTCCGCCGGCACCCGGCACGGTTCGGCCACGGCGGCCTACAGGGCTGGTTGGCCCGCCGCTCAGTGGGCGGCTGGACCTGTCCGGCCCGCAGGGCGCTCAGCTGAGGATGGCGATCGCCTCGGTGCACCGGATCTGCCCAGAGTTCAATCCGGTGCAGGTGCTGCGCCGCAGCGGCCGCTCGGTGCTCCTGGTCGGCTCCACCGGTCGCACCACTGCGGTCGCCAAGTGTTTACTGGACCACTCCCCTGCATGGTCGGAGCGGTTCCGTCACGAAATAGCTGCATATCGCGCGTTCGTCCGGCACCGCCCGCCGGTGCGAGTGCCTCGGCTCATCGCGGCCGACCCGGAGAACTGCACTCTGGTGATCGAGCGGATGCCCGGCCGGGTGGCGGCGTTGACCCGGCACCCGTCGGAGGCACCGCCCCGTGCGGATGTGCGGGCCGCGCTCGGCGCGATCAGCCGGGTCAATGCCTGGCGGCCGGCTCCGGGGCTCTTCGAAGCGCCGTTGGACTACGCCTCGCGAATCGCCCGCTATCACGAGCTGGGGCTGTTCACCGACCGTGATCTGGGCGATCTGCAGAAGCTCCTGCACGGTCTGGCGCATGCGGGCAGTCGTCAGTCCATGGGGCAGTTCTGTCACGGTGACGCGCTGCTCTCCAACATCCTGCTGTCGCCCACGGGTCCGGTGCTGGTGGACTGGGAACATGCGGGGTGGTATCTGCCGGGCTACGACCTGGCGACGCTCTGGGCGGTCCTGGGCGACGCACCGGCGGCGCGGCGCCAGATCAGCCAGCTGGCGCAGGCCGCCGGGCCTGCGGCGCGGGATGCGTTCCTGGTGAACCTGATGCTGGTGCTGACGCGGGAGATCCGTACGTACGAGACGGCTGTCCAGCGGGCCATGCGGGAGCCGGTACTCCCGGGTGCCGGTCAGGACCGGCCGGGCGCGCTCTCGTCGAGCGAGGAGCAGCGGCTGCTGCTGCGTCGGCTGCACGACGACTGCGCCATGGCCCGCCGGGCCGTGCGTGCCGCGGTCGGCACTCGCTGACCCTGCCCCGGGGGGACGCGCGCTGCGGGTCCGGTGCCGACACACCGGGCCCGCAGCGCGCCGTTGCGTTGCCCTCCGGCCCGTGGGCAGTCGGTCACGGGCTCTCCGGTGCTGCTGCGAAGACGCCCCTGCGGTCTCAGCGCGTCCGCACGACGTCCACGTCGGATGCCTTCACAAAGGCG
The DNA here is from genome assembly GCF_040295565.1 of Streptomyces sp. NPDC002785. Lineage (NCBI taxonomy): Bacteria > Bacillati > Actinomycetota > Actinomycetes > Kitasatosporales > Streptomycetaceae > Streptomyces > Streptomyces sp. NPDC002785. Next base: position 8,454 of record NZ_JBEOVN010000122.1, read on the forward strand.
ACCCGGTGGCCGATCTGCACCGTCACATACTTCTCCTTGCCGGGGAAGTACGCGTGGTCGAGCGGGTACGAGGCGTCGATCGTCGGGGCGTAGAAGAAGCCCGTGGGTGCCTCACCGCCGCCGGGGTAGGACTGACCGGCCTTGATGGTGTACTTCAGCGGCGAGCCCACTCGTTGGTCCGCGAAGTCCGCGGGGTACTCGGACTTCTCCGGGTACGCCACCCCGTACACCGGCACCTCCGTACGGCCCGCCTTCGGCTTGACCACGTAGCCGGAGGTGGGTGTGGTGGTCCGGGGGTGGGCCGGGGTCTGGAACCAGGCCTTCTGGCCGTACCACCAGATCGCTGTCCAGCCGGGGGCGTGGTCCGCGACGACAGCCTGCTGGGTGGCGCTGATCTTGCTGCCCCAGTCGGCGGCACAGTTCGTGCCGGGCGAACCGTCGGTGTGCAGGCCGGGGTCGGAGAAGAGCGGCGCGCCGGTGGACGGTGCGGTGTGGAGCGGGACGGCGCTGGACCCCTGGACCGGCAGGTCGACGCCCTTCTCGCAGTCGCGGAACGCCTGCTTGTTCTTCTTGAAGTCCGGGCTGACGGTGATGAGTTCGCTGCTCTTCGGGGCGCTGGGCACGGTGGGCTTGCCGAGCAGCGCCATGAAGTGGTTCCAGTCCCAGTACGTGCCCGGGTCCCAGTGCATGTTCTTGGTGCCGGCGGCACTGGTGGGCGGCACACCGTCGTGGCCGATGATGTGCTGGCGGTCGAGCGGGATGTCGTACTTGGCCGCGAGGTAGCGCACCAGCTTGGCGGTGGAGCGGTACATCTCGGGGGTGTACCACTTGGCGCCCTCGACGGCGACGCCCTCCTGCTCGATGCCGATGGAGTGGCTGTTGATGTACCAGTTGCCCGCCTGCCAGGCGACGTCCTTGCCCTTGACCATCTGGGTTACATGGCCGTCGCCCGAGCGCACCACGTAGTGGGCGGAGGTCTGTTTCAGCGGGTTCTGGAAGATCTTCAGGGTGGTGTCGAAGTCTTCCTCGGTGTCGTGCAGAACAATGAATCTGATCTTGTTGGTGTACGGCCGGTCCGAGGTGTCGTAGTTCCCGTACGTCTCCTTGTCGGCCGGGTCACCCGTCTGCTGGTAGGCCGCCGGTACCCAGTCGCATTCGAGGCCGCGCGGGCATTCCGGCCGCACCCCGTCCGCACCGGCCTGCGCCGCGGGACTGAGCAGCGCCATGCTCAGTGCGCCGACCGTGGTCAACGCGAGTGCGAGTCCGGTCCTCTGCTTCGACGTCATGACAACCCTTCTTGGAGCCGTGCGTGATGGAGCCGTGCGTAATCCGATCTCACTGTTCCGCTGTGCGCGCACACTCTCTGACCTGAGGTGATAGCGCGTCAAGGGCTCAGTGGAGGTCGCAAGTCGAACCAGTGGACCAGACCACTGACAGGGTGTCTGACCTGCGGTCGGAAAGAAGCAACTGATTGTTGACGGCGCCTCGTTGCCTGGGTTCAACGGAGCGCCCGGCCGACCGGCGACATGCGCCCGCATGCCACGAACGACCGGACTTTTTATGTGACTAATCCTCGATGTGCGTGCCCCGAACGGCCGAAGGGTAGTGCTCGCGCGGACACGACCGGTCCGTGCGACGTACGCACGGAGATCTCGGAAAGGCCGGACGCACATGGCTCAGCCCTTCACCCTGCCGGACTTCTACGTTCCGTATCCGGCGCGGCTCAACGCCCATGTCGAGGAGGCACGACAGCACACCAAGAAGTGGGCACGCACCATAGGGATGCTGGAGGGTTCGGGCATCTGGGAGGAGAAGGACCTCGACTCCCACGACTACGCGCTGCTGTGTGCGTACACCCACCCCGACTGCTCGTCCGAGGCGCTCTCGCTGGTCACCGACTGGTATGTCTGGGTCTTCTTCTTCGACGACCATTTCCTGGAGCTGTTCAAGCGCACCCCCGACCGTGAGGGGGGCAAGCGGTATCTGGACCGGTTGCCGGCGTTCATGCCGATGGACCGCGGGGCTCAGATGCCGGAGCCTACGAATCCGGTCGAGGCGGGGCTGGCCGATCTGTGGGCGCGGACGGTGCCGAGCATGTCCGACGCCTGGCGGGTCCGGTTCGCCGAGGCGACGAAGAACCTGCTCAACGAGTCGCTGTGGGAGCTCGCCAACATCAACGAGGGACGCATCGCGAACCCCGTCGAGTACATCGAGATGCGGCGGAAGGTGGGCGGCGCCCCGTGGTCGGCGGGTCTCGTGGAGTACGCGGCGGGCGCGGAGGTCCCCGAGCCGGTGGCCGACGCGCGTGCGCTGCAGGTGCTGCGGGATGCCTTCTCCGACGGCGTACATCTGCGCAACGACCTCTTCTCGTACCAGCGGGAGGTCGAGGACGAGGGTGAGAACAGCAACGGCGTGCTGGTCCTTGAGCACTTCCTCGACTGTTCCACGCAGGAGGCCGCCGATGCGGTGAACGATCTGCTGACGTCGCGGCTGCAGCAGTTCGAGAACACGGCGCTCACCGAACTCGGTCCCCTCTGCGCGGAGAAGGGGCTGGGCCCGGCGGACACGGCGGCGGTTCTGGCGTACGTCAAGGGGCTCCAGGACTGGCAGTCGGGCGGTCATGAGTGGCACATGCGCTCAAGCCGCTACATGAACGACGGCGTGGCCGGTGAGGCCACGCTCGGCTTCGGTATGGCCGCGGCGTCGATCCGGCTGACCCCCCGCTCGGAGTCGGCCCGGCTGCGCAGCCACACCCATGTGCCGTACCAGCATGTCGGTCCGTCGCTGCTGCCCGACTTCGAGGTGCCGTTCGGCACGACGCTCAGCCCGCATCTGGCCGGGGCCCGGGTACGGATCGTCGACTGGGCGAACCGTGTGGGGATCCTGGAGGCGCAGCCGGGTGTGCCGGGATCACACATCTGGGACGAGGAGCGGCTCGTCGCGATCGATCTGCCGCTCTGCGCGGCGGGTCTGCACCCGGACGCGACCCCGGAAGAACTGGATCTCTCCTCCCAGTGGCTGACCTGGGGGACGTACGGGGACGACTGGTTCCCGGTGGTGCACGGGCGCGCCCGCGACCTGGCGGGGGCCAAGCTCGCCAATGAGCGTCTGTCGCTGTTCATGCCCCTGGACGGGTCCGGGACGCCCGAGCCGGTCAACGCTCTGGAGCGGGGGCTGGCCGATCTCTGGACGAAGACCTCGGCCCCGATGGACGCGAGCGGGCGCCGCGCCTTCCGGACGGCGGTCGAGGACATGACCGCCAGCTGGGTGTGGGAACTGGCGAACCAGGTACAGAACCGCATCCCGGACCCGGTGGACTACGTCGAGATGCGACGGAAGACCTTTGGCTCGGATCTCACGATGAGTCTGTGCCGGCTGGGCCATGGCCGGAAGGTGCCTGAGGAGATCTACCACAGCGGTCCGCTGCGCTCGCTGGAGAACGCGGCGTCGGACTACGCGTGTCTGCTCAACGACCTGTTCTCGTACCAGAAAGAGATCGAGTACGAGGGTGAGGTGCACAACGGCGTCCTGGTGGTGCAGAACTTCTTCGGGGTGGACTACCCGACCGGGGTGAAGATCGTGCACGACCTGATGAAGTCGCGGCTGCGGCAGTTCCTGCACGTCGCCGAAGAGGAACTCCCGGTGCTGTACGACGACTTCGAGCTGGACGCGGAGGCGAGGGAGATCCTGGCCGGGTACGTCCAGGAGCTCAAGCACTGGATCGCCGGCATCCTGATCTGGCACCGGGGCTGCCGGCGCTACCGCGAGCAGGATCTGCGGCAGGGCACCGGCGCCCCGTGGCACCTCAGCGGTCCCACAGGACTCGGTGTCTCGGCGGCGCGGGTGACCGCGCTGTTCGCTCAGCCCTCGGCCACCAGCGTGTAGCGCCCGCCCGCACGCGCCCTGGAGACCTTCTCACCGCTCGCGAACCGTGAGCTCTGGATGGTCGCTTCGCGGCTGCGGCTCGCCGTGATCACCACACGGCGGGCCTGCCCCGCGGACCATTCGATGTCGACGGTGAAGCCGTCCCGGGCGCGCAGCCCGCGTACCGATCCTCCCGGCCGGCCGGGAGGATCGGGAGAATCTCGGAGGTGCTGGCGGCCGACGCCATGCCGGAAAGGGGGGATTCCCAGCGCCAGAACGCCGGTTGCGCCAATCGCTGTCTCAACTGTGGTGCGTCACGTCATCCCGGATGTCATGCGTCCGACGCTGAAGGTCCGCGGCGCATCGACAATGCACATGACAAAACGATCTCTTGGACAGAGGCCGCAAACACTTGGCCAGATGGGTCATGGGTATGCCCCGCAGCCGCCCGAGGCGTACGGGCGGCCGGCGAAGGGACGTTTCAGCCCTGTTGGAACAGCTCGGCGGGCAGGGGCTTCAGCAGGGTGTACAGATCGTCGGTGATCGGCCGGTCCCAGCTGGCGATGGTGACGAGCACGCCGTCGCTGCGGTCGAACTGGACACAGGAGATCCGGCTCTCGGAGAGCTTGACGCGGCGGACGATCAGCAGGTTGTCGCCCTGCATCACGGGCATGTCCTCGGTGCCGGTGACCTCGACCGGCTCGTCGTTCTCGAGCGCGAGCAGCAGCTGGGCAACCTCGAACGGGACCTGGCCCTCCTCGGTCTCGCGGGCGGGCGAGCCCTCCGGGAGATTGCCGATGATCATCGCCGGACCGCGGCCGCCAAACAGGTCGTAGCGCAGAAAGACACCCTGACAGCTCCCGTCGGGCGCGGGCAGCAGGCCGGCGCCGAGGTTTCCGGGCCAGTCGCCCGGGTCCATGGCCAGGACGTCGAAGTCGGGGCCCGCGGGTGTGGCGGCGCTACGGCGGCGGAGGAAGGACATGCAGACATGTTACGTGTCCGGGCTCACGTTGCGGAGCCGGGTCTGCGCCGGCCGGGGCACAGCCGGGTCCGCAGTTCGCTCTCCGGCGGGCCCGAGGGCCGCACTCCGGCGGTTCTGCACCTCGGGCTCCGGCTGGTTCCTGGCCTTGCCCCTAGCCGGATTCGGCGGCCAGTACCTCCAGCACGTCGACGGCCTCGGCGGCCCGGTCATACGGAACGAACAGGTGGTCGTGGTGGAAGCCGGCCACCACATTGCAGCTCAGCCCGGCATCGGTGAGCGCCAGGGACACGGCGGCGGTGAGCCCTACCGCGTCCAGCGCGGAGTGGATTCGAAGGGTGATCCAGCCCGCCACGTAGTCGTATCGCAGCCCGGCGGAGACGGCCTCCGCCTCCGGCAGCACCACGGTCAGCCCTTCGGGCTCGGTGACCGTGACGACCGGGTTGACGCCCTCGGGCATCACGCCGTCGGGCGCGGTGGTGAAGACATAGCGTCCCGGGTTCAGCTCCGGCCGCATGCTGCTCAGCAGGGTTCGAAGATCGCGCTCGCCTGTCACGATCACCACGCTACGTGGCGCGGTGGCGCTCATGGTGACGTGCCGCCCGGGCGCGGTTCCCGCAGGACGGCTTGCACCACTCCTGGCGGGGTGCTCGTCGATGAAATAGCGCAGGCAGCGTGGGGCGTGGCAGGCACGCAGGGCCATGCGGTCCGGTCCGGCGAGGCAGCCGAGGCCGCGCGGGCAAGGACGGGAAGCAGAGCGTTTCGCCGTTCCTCCGGTCGGGTGGTCGTGGGCGACGGGATCGTGCTCCGGCGCCCGGTCGAGGCGCGGCACGGTCGGGCTGCGGCAGCGGCGGCGTTGAGCCGGCGGAGCGCGTCCTCGACCTCACAGGGCACTGGCCACCGTCGGTGGTCCCGGACAGGGCGCCCGTCGAGCTTCCTCCGGTCCGGGACGGCCTGCGGTCAGCGGGTGGGAGGTTCGGCTCCGACGAGCCACATGGAGAAGAACTGCGCCCCGCCGCCGTACGCATGGCCGAGCGCCTTTCGCGCCCCCGCCACCTGGTGCTCGCCCGCCTGTCCGCGTACCTGCAACGCGGCTTCGGCGAAGCGAATCATGCCGGAGGCGCCGATGGGATTGGTGGAGAGCACCCCGCCCGAGGGATTCACGGGCAGATCTCCGTCGAGTTCGGTGACGCCGGACTCGGTGAGCTTCCAGCCCTCGCCCTCATCGGCGAAGCCGAGGTTTTCCAGCCACATCGGTTCGTACCAGGAGAACGGCACGTACATCTCGACGGCGTCGATCTCCCTTCGGGGTTCGCCGATCCCCGCCTGCCGGTACACATCGGCGGCGCAGTCCTTGCCCGCCTGCGGCGAGACGAAGTCCTTGCCGGCGAAGAGCGTCGGTTCACTGCGCATCGCGCCGCCGTGCACCCAGGCGGGCGGATGCGGCGAACGGTCCGCACCGGCACGGTCGGTGAGGACCATCGCGCAGGCCCCGTCGGAGGACGGGCAGGTTTCCGAGTAGCGGATCGGGTCCCAGAGCATCGGTGCGGACTGGACCTTCTCCAGGGTGATGTCCGGGTCATGGATGTGCGCGTACGGATTCTTGAGCGCGTTGCGACGGTCCTTGTACGCGACGAGCGAGCCGACCGTTTCCGGCGCTCCGGTGCGGCGCATGTATGCCCGGACGTGCGGGGCGAAGAACCCGCCCGCTCCGGCCAGCAGCGGTTGCTGGAACGGGATGGGCAGCGACAGGCCCCACATGGCGTTGGATTCGGACTGCTTCTCGAAGGCGAGCGTGAGGACGGTGCGGTGCACCCGTGCGGAGACCAGGTTGGCGGCGACGAGTGCGGTCGAGCCGCCGACCGAGCCCGCGGTATGCACTCTGAGCATCGGTTTTCCGACCGCGCCGAGGGCGTCGGCGAGATAGAGCTCCGGCATCATCAGGCCCTCGAAGAAGTCGGGTGCCTTGCCGATGACGACGGCGTCGATGTCCGCCCAGGTCAGCCCGGCATCCTCCAGCGCGCGGAGGGCGGCCTCGCGGACGAGTCCGGCGATGGAGACGTCCCGGCGGGCGGAGACGTGCTTGGTCTGGCCGATACCGACGACGGCCACAGGCTCCTTAGGCATGAGCACTCTCCCCTTCGAGGACGGCGACCAGGTTCTGTTGCAGGCAGGGTCCGGAGGTGGCGTGGGCGAGTGCCCGGTCGGACTCGCCGCGATGGATGCGGGCCGCGGCCTCGCCGAGCCGGATCAGCCCGGCGGCCATGACGGGGTTGGCGGCGAGCGCGCCGCCGGACGGGTTGACGGTGACGCTGCCGTCGAGTCCGAGCGCCTTGCGCAGCACCACCTCCTGGGAGGTGAACGGTGCGTGCAACTCAGCTGTGTCCACGGGCCGTTCGAAGACCCCTGCTCGTTCGGCGGCGAGCCGGGTGGACGGTGACTCGGTCAGCTCCCGGACCCCGAGACCGTGGGCCTCGATGCGGTGGTCGATACCGCGGATCCAGGCGGGGCGGGGGCACAGGGCCCGTGCGGTGTCTTCGGCGGCGAGGATCACGGCGGCCGCACCGTCGCCTACCGGCGGGCAGTCGCCGGTCCGCAGCGGCTGTACGACGTATTCGCCGGCCGGGACCGGGCCGGCGATCTGGGCGTGCGGGTTGTCCGCGGCGGCGGCGCGGCTGCGGGTGGCGATCGCGGCGAGGGCTGCCTCATCGGTGTCACCCGCGTCGATCAGCGCCTGTGCCTGGAGTGCGGCAAGTGCGACGGAATCCGGCCAGAGCGGGCCGACGTAGTACGGGTCGAGCTGGCGGGTGAGGACGTCGCGCACCTCACCGGGCGAGGACTTGCCGTAGGAGTAGACGAGCGCGGTGTCTGCCTCGCCCGTCTGGATCTTCACCCATGCCTCGTAGAGCGCCCAGGCGCCGTCCATCTCCACATGGGACTCGCAGATCGGCGGGTGAGCGCCGACGCCGTCGAGCGCCATGGTGAAGGAGAAGGCGCGGCCCGCGAGGTAGTCGCTGGAGCCGGAGCAGGTGAAGCCGATGTCGCCGGCCCTGAGACCGGTCGCGTCGAGGACCTGGTGCAGGACGGGCATCAGCATCTCGACTTCGGAGAGTTCGTCGGTGCGCCTGAGGTGGTCCGTCTGCGCGAAGGCGACGATCGCTACGTCTCGCATCTACAGCAGCTCCTTGTAAGCGTCGTAGTCGGCGTCCGGCTCTCCGGTCGGCCGGTAGTGATCGGGGTGACGCCCGCCCTCGGTCCATACAGGTTCGACCCGCAGGCCCATGCGCACCCGGTCGTACGGGATACCGCCGATCCGCGCATGCAGTGCGAGGTCTGCGCCGTCGAGGGCAATGTGCGCGTAGACGTAAGGGACTTCGATGTCGAGATTCGCCGTGTGAGCAGCCTTGATGTTGACGATGCAGTACGTGGTCACTGTGCCGCGCGGGCCGACCTCGATCTGTTCCGCGGTGGCGACACCGCAGGTGGGGCAGGCTCCGCGGGGCGGTACGTAGACCTTGGTGCAGGACGGGCAGCGCTCGCCGACGATGCGCTGCTCGGAGAGTGCGCTGATGTACGCGCCCTGGGCGCGGCCGGGTGTGTACCGGTAGTCCAGGCGGGCGGGGGTGACGATGCCATGAACGGGATCGGTGAACTCGCCGCTGTGCGGGGCCGGTTGAACGACCGGTCCGTCGTACGGTTCGAAGCAGGCGATGTCCGTGATGGCGCCGGTCCGCTCGGGGGCCCAGCGAATCCGTACGCGCATGCCGGTGCGGACCGCTTCCGGGCCGGTCGCGGCGAGGACGTGCAGCAGGGCGGTGTCGGCGCCGTCGAGCCGGACAAGGACCCAGGCGAAGGGGGTGTCGAGGGGCTGGCCGGGGCGTGGGGCGGGGTTCCAGGCCCAGGTGGTGACGGTGCCGGTGGCGGCGACCTCGGTCAGCTCGCGGATCTCCTGTGCGGTGACGGGGTCGTACTCGACGGGTGGGACCAGGATCTTTCCCTCGCTGGTGCGGACGCCGAGCACGATGCGTTCGCGCAGTCCGGTGAGGAAGGCGCTCTGGACCGGTCCGAGGGAGCGGGTGAAGGGGAATTCGACCACCAGCGGTGCGCTGAGGATGTCGGGCACGGTTGGCCTCCTTGGCTCAGGCGCGCCGGTAGACGGGCGGGCGCTTCTCGGCGAAGGCGCGGGCGCCTTCCTTGGCGTCGTCGGTCGCGAAGACCGGCCAGCCGCGCTTCAGTTCGGCGGCGAGCCCATCGGTCTCGGTCATGTCGGCGGTCTCGTACACGGAGGCCTTGACGGCCTCGACGGCGAGCGGGCCACAGGCATTGATCTGCTCGGCGACGGCGAGGGACTGCTCCAGTGCGGTGCCGTCGGGGACGACCCTGCCTATCAGCCCGATGCCGGCTGCCTCCTCGGCGCTGTAAGGGCGTCCGGTGAGGAGCATTTCGAGCGCGTGGGTACGGGCGATCTGGCGCGGCAGCCGTACCGTCGACCCTCCTATGGGGAAGAGACCGCGCTTGACCTCGAAGAGCCCGAAGGTGGCACTCGCCCCGGCGATACGGATGTCGGTGCCCTGCAGGATCTCCGTGCCGCCGGCCACGCAGTGGCCCTCGACGGCGGCGATGACCGGTTTGCGGGGGCGGTGGTGGCGCAGCATCGCCTTCCAGTGCAGATCGGGGTCGGCGGTCATCCGGTCGCGGTACTGCCCTGCCTCCATCCCCTTGCCGGCCAGGGCTTTGAGGTCCATGCCTGTGCAGAAGCAGCCTCCCGCACCGGTGAGGACCACCGAGCGAACGGTGTCGTCCTCGTCCGCCGCCAGCCAGCCGTCGTACAGCCCGACCAGCATCGGCAGCGAGAGCGCGTTCTTCGCCTCCGGCCTGTTCAAGGTGAGCACCAGCGTGGCGCCCTCGCGCTGCACGGTGAGGTGTTCCGTACCACCCATTGCCTGCCTCCCGTCTCAAGACCTAGAACAGGTTGCAGTAGGCGGGGGTCCAGTTCAATAGGTTTCCTGACAGTCAGTCAGATTTCTTCGACGGTGCCTCTTCCCACTTGCGCCTACCGGCGCTCTAATGACCGCCGAGCCAGTCTGCATCCGGGGTCAGGAGGAACGGTGGAGTACAACCTTGCCGACCTGTTCGAGTCGGTCGTCGACGCGGTCCCGGAACGCGAGGCGCTCGTCTACCTCGATCATCCCGGTACGGGGGCGGAGCGCCGGCTGACGTACGCGGAGCTGGACACGGCCGCCAACCGCATCGCCCACCATCTGATCGAGGCGGGCATCACCCCCGGCGAGCATCTGGGGCTGCACCTCTACAACGGGGTCGAATACCTCCAGACGGTGCTTGCCTGCCTCAAGGCCCGCATCGTCCCCGTCAATGTCAACTATCGCTACGTGGCAGAGGAGTTGGCCTACCTTTACAGCGACGCGGATCTGGCGGCGCTGGTCTTCGACGCCGAGTTCGACGAACGGGTCTCGGCCGCGGCACCGCAGGCCCCGACCCTCCGTCACCTGATCCGGGTGGGGGCACCGGTGGCGGGCGTCCGCGGTCCAAAAGCCGTGGCGTTCACGGACGCCGAGGCGGCCGGGAGCCCGGAGCGCGGCTTCCCGCCGCGGTCGGCCGATGACCAGTTCGTCATCTACACCGGTGGCACGACCGGAATGCCCAAGGGAGTGATGTGGCGCCAGGAGGACCTCTTCTTCTCCGGCCTCGGCGGCGGCGCACCGACCGGTGAGCCGGTGAAGACCCCGCAGGAGCTGGCCGAGCGGGTGGCCGCGGGCGGTGACGGGATCACCTTCTTCCCCACTCCCCCACTGATGCACGGCACCTCGACGCTCACCGCGTTCATCGGTTTCAACTTCGGGCAGCGGGTCGTGATCCACCGCAAGTTCGTGGCCCAGGAGGTCCTCCGTACGATCGAGAAGGAGAAGGTCACCAGCGTGTCCCTGGTGGGCGATGCGATGCTGCGGCCGTTGATCGACGCGCTGAAGGGGCCGCTGAAGGGCACCGACTGTTCGTCGATGTTCTCCATCTCCAGCTCGGGCGCGATCATGTCGGACTCGGTGCGTGCGGAGTTCCAGGCACTGGTGCCGACGGTGATGCTGCTGAACAACTTCGGCTCGTCGGAGTCCGGGTTCAACGGTACGGCGACGCCCGACTCGGGCCCGGAGAAGGGGTTCCGTCTCCAGGTCAACTCCCGTACATCGGTGGTCGATCCGGCGACGCTCGAGCCGGCGGCTCCGGGCGCGCTGGGACGAATCGCCCAGTGCGGCCATGTGCCGCTCGGGTACTACAACGACCCGCAGAAGACCGCGGAGACGTTCTTCCGCAAGGGCAACGAGCGCTGGGTCCTGCTCGGTGACATGGCGACCGTCGACGCGGACGGCATCATCACGGTCCTCGGCCGGGGTTCGCAGTGCATCAACACCGGGGGCGAGAAGGTGTATCCCGAGGAGATCGAGCAGGCACTGAAGGCCCATCCGGACGTGTACGACGCGCTGGTCGCCGGGGTGCCCGACGAACGGTGGGGAAACCATGTCGCTGCGGTGGTGCAGCTGCGCGAAGGGGCCGCAGAGCCCTCGCTCGACGACGTCCAGGCGCACTGCAGGACCCGTCTGGCCGGCTACAAGATCCCCCGCCGGCTGGTGATCACCCCGCAGATCCAGCGCTCGCCGAGCGGCAAGGCCGACTACCGGTGGGCCCGATCGGTCGTCGCGCCCCGGCGCGGGCCCGAGGGCTGAGACCGGAAAACCGAGGACCGAATGCCACCCGGATGGCGCCTGCCCGGTTCACCCGAGGGACACCTGCACGGGCTCCGGCCCGGATCACCCGAGTGCGCCGTCGCGCGTCCGCTCCGGGCGGCGGGCGGCGGGCGGCAGACCCCGGCGTAAGCCATTCGGGCGCGCCCTGTACCCGTCCGCTCATCTTATGTGGCAATAGGGGGAAATCGCCCATAGCTTCGGCTCATGAGGAAACGACACATCAAGACCCTTGTCTCGGTCGCGGTCGTCTCGGCCGCAGGACTCGGCGCGGTCGCGGTCATTCAGTCCACCTCCGCCACCGCCACTGCCACCGCGACGAGCCCGCGTGTGGTGCACCCCGGCGAGTCGATCCAGAAGGCGGTGAACGCCGCCAAGCCGGGCGACACGGTCGTCGTCCTGCCCGGCACCTACCGGGAGAGCGTCCTGATCGACAAGCCGGACCTGACCCTGCGCGGCCTCGGCGGCCGGACCGTCATCAAGCCCCCGGCGAAGGACACGCGGTCCGCCGACGCCTGCGTGAAAGCCGGCAGCGGAATCTGCGTCCTGGGCAGACCGGGCCGGACCGTCGACGGCGTGAGCATCGACTCGCTCAACGTCTCCGGATTCAAGAAGAACGGCATCTGGGCCTCCTGGACGGACCGGCTGACCGTCCGGCGGGTGACCTCCGAGCGCAACGGCGTCTGGGGCATCGCCCAGGAGCGCTCCACCCGCGGCCGGTTCACGGGCAATACCGCCCGCGCCAACGGCGACGCGGGCATCTTCGTCGCGAACACCGTCGACGAGGAGGGCGGCGCCACCGACACCCGCGGCACCGAGCTCCAGGACAACACGCTGAAGGACAACCGCATCGGGTTCACCGCCAGGCGCGTCAGAAACCTGTCGGTCCACGACAACACCTTCACCGGCAACTGCAGCGGTGTGTTCGTCGTGGGCGACGAGGGCAAGCCGCAGGCCGGAGCCATGACGGTCCACGCCAACCAGATCACCGACAACAACAAGTTCTGCCCCAAGACCGAACGGCTGCCCGCCATCCAGGGTTCCGGCATCGTACTCACCGGCGCCGCGGACACCAAGGTGCGCTCGAACACGATCAGCAACAACGTGGGCGCAACGCCGCTCTCCGGCGGCATCGTGCTGTTCAAGAGCTTCGTGGGCACGAAGAACACCGGCCACACCATCAGCGGCAATGTCGCTCTCGGCAACAAGCCGGCCGACCTGGCCAATGGGGACACCGGTAAGGGCAACACCTTCGTCGCCAACGTCTGCACGAAGTCCACACCGACCGGGATGTGCTGACCGGTGCACCCCCGCACGAGGAGAAGCGAAACAGCATGACCACTGTGAGTCCCACCCCCACACCCACCCCCGTACATGCGGCCCTCCCGCACCCCGTCACGCCCCCTCAGCCGGCGATGCAACTGCGCGAGATCGTCTTCGGAGCGGCCCGCGCGGCCGCCGTACGCGCCGCGGCCCAACTGGGCGTCGCCGACGCACTGGGCGAGACGCCGGCGACCGCGCAGGAGCTCGCGACGCTGGTGAAGACCGAGCCGGTGCCCCTGCGCCGGCTGCTGCGCGCCCTGTCCTGCTACGGAATCTTCACCGAGACCCCCAACGGGTGCTTCGCCCACACCGAGATGTCCCGCCTGCTGCGCGAGGACGACCCGAACAGCCTGCGTGACATCTCCCTGTGGTGCACCGAGCCCTGGACCTGGAAGGTCTGGCCGCACCTCGACGACGCGGTGCGTACCGGCAAGAGCGTCTTCGCGGACGTGCACGGCAAGGGGTTCTTCGACTACCTCCACCAGGACGCCCACGAGTCGGCCCAGATCTTCAACCGGGCCATGACCACCTCCAGCATCCAGTCCGCGCTGGATGTCGCCGAACTCCTCGACCTCACCGGGGTGTCCGCGGTCGCGGACATCGGCGGCGGCCAGGGACACGTACTGGCGAGTCTTCTGGAGAAACACCCGTCGCTCCACGGCACCCTGATGGACCTGCCGGGTGTGGTGGCGCGGGCCGACGCCCGGCTGCGGGACGAGGGGCCGCTCGTCGACCGGACTCGTATCGTGGCCGGGGACTGCCGCGAGGCCATCCCTGTCCAGGCCGATCTCTACATCATCAAGAACATCCTGGAGTGGGACGACGACAGCACGCGCAGGACATTGCGCAATGTCGTCGCGGCAGCCCGTCCCGGAGCCAGGGTCGTCGTCATCGAGAACCTCGTCGACGACACCCCGTCGATGCGGTTCACCACTGCGATGGATCTGCTGCTGCTCCTCAATGTCGGCGGTGCGAAGCACACCAGGGAAAGCCTGGTCAGCCGGATCTCGGATGCCGGGCTGCTGATCGGCGAGGTCGTCCCGGTCAACGCCTACCTCCACGCGTTCGAATGCGTGGTCCCCGACTGATCTCCCTAGCCCGGGAACAACGGAAATCGCCCCGGGTCCGGCCAGTCGGCC
>NZ_JBEOVN010000123.1:0-22469 GCF_040295565.1 Streptomyces sp. NPDC002785
CCCGCCCCCCTGGGCGGGGGCAAGTGCGTACGACGGGCCGTAGGACCGTCGTACGCGACAACTTGCTCCGCCAGGAGCCGTCGTGGGGTCGCGCTCCAGTCCGGGCATGGTGGCCTCCGGGTCGTTGGCGGTCACCGGCTCGTCTCCGGGTTCCGTTGCCGGATTTCGCGGACAAGTTCCTCGATCCAGTCCATGGCAAGGACCGGGTGGTGCAGGGTCCAGGGGCGAGTATGCGGGGTTCGTTGCACGGTCCAGGTGTTGTCGGGGCCGGACTGGGCGCGGTGGAGGTGGCCGTGGTGGTGCAGGACGGTCAGCCAGGAGTCGACCTCGGCAGGTGTGGCCGGGTGGTTGCGCATGAGGTGCTCTCCGCTTCGCTTCGAGAGTGTGTGGGGGTGCGTGTCCGGGGGCGGGTGACCGGCCAAGGTGTCCGGCTCGGTCACCCGCTTCGTGCTGGCCGGTCAGTTCCGGGCGGAGGTGACCGGCTGTCCGTGCTGCGCGCGGAGCTGGGCCATCAGGGTGGTCAATGTGTCGCTGGAGAGCGGGATCTGCTGACCGCGGATCGCCTGGGCGACCACCTTGCGGGTCAGTTTGTCCTCGGCCCTGACCGCTGACCGGGCGATCTTCAGCAGCTCCTCGGTGTCCGGGTCAGGCCGCCGGTCACTGGTTGTCCGGGTGCCCCGGTCAGTGACCGGCAGCGGAGTGACCGGTGCGGGGCTGTCCTGGTGTCCGGTGACCGGCTCGGTGTCGGCCGGGCGGTCAGTGACCGGCGGCGCGGTGTCCGACTGTCCGGGCAGGTCAGCGGCCTCGTGCGTCTGACCGTGCTGACCGGTGACTGGGTTGCCGCTGTCCACCGGGGCGCTGTCCCCGGTCAGTGACCGAGGACTCGGGATCTGCTTGTCCAGGGACAGTCGCGGCCGGTCGGTCAGAGCAGCGACCGGCCGCCCGGCGCTGACCTGACCGGCCCGGTCAGTCCGGGTGACCTCGATGCCCTCGGGCCGGTCAGCCTGATCGGGGTAACCGGACTGACCGACCTGACCTGCCTGGCCGGGGTCCCTGCGGTCACTGTCCTTGACCGGCCCTCGGGCGATGAGGATGTAGAGGTGGACAGCTCCGGCCAGTGCGAGCGGGGCGATGGTGGACAGCACTGCGACCACCGTGTCCCCGAGCCGGAGCCCGGAGGCCGGGCCCGCGTCCTCGTTGAGCCTGACCGCGTGGAGGGCGTTAGCCCAGATGCTGGCGGCGGTGGCCGTGCCGAAGAGCGTCCAGACGTAGAGCCGGGCGCGCAGGGGCGCGTCGCGCAGGACCAGCAGGGCCCGGACGCCGTAGGCGATGAACCCGTCGATCACCAGCGGGAAGAGGTAGGTCAGGAAACCGCGGATGTGGATGGCGACGGCCATCTGCTGAAGGGCGTCGTACGACAGGGCGCATCCCGCGCCGCCCAGGGCGATGACCACCGCGCGGTCCCAGCCGGAGATGTGCGCCGCCTTCGGCCCGCTCGTGGTGGTCATGCCGCCGTCCCGAAGTCGTCGCGGCCCAGGTGCTCGCCGTCGGTCTCGGGGGGCAGGGCGGTCCTCATGGCCGGCTCCAGGTCACGGTGTACGAGTGCCCGGCGGGTCTCGCGGTACAGCTTCTGGGCGTGTTCCTCGGTGATCTTCAGGAGCCAGGCCAGGCGCCGCTCGGTCACCCCGTGGCGGTAGGCGGCGTGGACGACCGCGCGGCGCTCGGCCTTGGTGAGGTGGACGTCGCGCCCGGCGATGGTGGCGCTGACGCGGTTGTAATCGAGGCGGTGGGTGAGCTTCTCGTGCAGCGGTCCGCGCTCCTCCTCGGTCATGCCGCCCCGGATGCCGTCGGTGTCGCCGCCTTCCAGTGCGGCGTCCAGGCAGGTGCGGCGGACCGGGCACTGGCCGCACAGCGACTTCGCGGCGGTGATCTTGTCGGTCTCGTCGGGCTCCGGGAAGAAGATTTCGGGGTCCACCGGGTTGTACTCGGTGCTCTGGCAGACGGCCTGGTCCTGCCAGGTGTGGTCGCCGAGCGACCGGTGGCGGGCAGGGCTGATCGTCGTGGTGGTCATGCGGGTTGCTCCGATCGCTCTCCGCTCGCAGGGGCGTCGGCGGAGGGGTGCGCTGGGTCGGGAGGTGCATGGGGCGGCGCGCTGAGGGCGCGGCCCGGCGTGGCGGCCTGCGGTGAGTCAGGCCGCCGTGCGGTGGCGTCTGCGGTCGACCGGCTCGAACTCGACCCGTGTGGTCATCTGCGCGAGCCTGCTGGTGACGCGGTCGCCGAGGTAGGCCCGGAGGTCCTTGATCGCCAGGTTGGTGGTGATCAAGGTCGGGAGCATGTGGTTGTACCGGCGGTTGATGAGCCGGTACGTCACTTCCTCGACCCACTCGGACGCCTTGGCCGCGCCGAGGTCGTCGATGATCAGCAGCGGGCAGCGGCTGACGGCCGCCAGTTCCCGCTCGCTGTCGACCCCGGGCCGGGGCCGCAGGTCGGCGTACAGGTCGGCGGCGGTGGTCGCGCGCCAGCGCACGCCGACTCCGCTCTGCACCAGCCGGCGGACCGCGCCGTACGCCTGGTGCGTCTTGCCCGCGCCGACGACCCCGGCCATCAACAGGCTGGGACCGGTGGTGACCTGCCGCCGGGCTCCCAGGCTGGGGGCGACGGCCGCCTCGGCGACGTCGCGGGCCCAGGCCAGGACCTGGGGGTGGTCGGCGACGGCGGCCTGGTAGCGCGGGGGCATCCCCGCCGACAGGGCGTCCAGGGGGGAGAACGGCTCAGGCTCGTCGACCAGTGCGGCGACGGCGGCCGGGGCGATGTTGCGAGCGGCCAGGATCCGGGCCATCCGGTCCAGGGTGCCCTCGCCGAGGGTCTGCGGTTCGCGGTTACGGGTGCGCATCACAGCTCCTCGGCGTAGGCGGCAGCAGCGTTGGCCGGGTTGGTCCACGCCTGGTGAGCGGGCACGTTAGGCCGGATTCCCGGCCGCGCCAAACCGCCGGAGCGTGCGTTCATGGCCTCGTTGACCATGCTGGTCAGCACGCTCGGGTGCTTGGGGTTGGCTGCGAAGTTCTGCAGTCCGGCCCGGATGTGCTCCGGGGCGATGCCCTCGCCCAGGAGCTTCTTGGTGATCCGCCCGAGGTGTCCGATCACGTCGCTGGGCGGGCGCTCGTCGCAGGCAGCGACGTACTCGCCGACGAGCTGGTTGGCCGAGTCGGGGGCTGCGGGCGCTGTGCGCCCCGTAGGGAAAGAAGATCCAGGATCCAAGATCCTAGATCCAGGCGCCGAGCCCTCTCCGAGGCTTCGGGGAAGGTTCGGGTAATCCTCGGCGAATGTGCCCTGACCTGCACTTTTAAGACCCGCGTGGCTAGAGGTGCCGACCATGCCGTCGAAGGCGTCCTGCTGGGCGGCGGGAGCCTCGCCTGCGTGGCCGCGAGGCGTCGCGTCGGGCTGCGCGGGCAGATCGAGGACTCGGGGAGCGTTCGGCGAAGCCTCGGCAAGCCCTCGGGGAGGGGTGGGCGACTCCTCGGCCCGCTTGGTGCAGGTCCCCTTGCAGGGTGCGCACCGGTCGGCAGCTTGGTGCTGCGGGCAGGAGGGCAGGCGGGACTGGCTCGGCTTGTCGATCTTCTGATGCTCGGACCAGGTCACGATGTGGAGGTACCGGCGGCCGTCGCAGCCGGTGTACCGGCAGATCAGGCCAGCGTTCGCGAGCTGATGGAGGTCGTCCTCGACGTGGACCGAGGTGTGCTCGGCGCGCAGCGGCCAGAGCAGCCCGGCGATGATCGCGGCGTTGTCGCGGTGGCGGCCGTGGTCGTCAGCCTGCGTGAGCAGTCCGAAGAAGGTCCGCTCTGCCTCGACGCTTACTTCGGCGAGCGACTCGGAGACGAACGCCTCCGGCTTGATGGTTCGTATCCGCGCCATGTCAGCGGCCCCGACCTGCGGCGAGCAGGTTGCCGCAGGTGAGGGGCGCGTCGGCGAGGTCGAAGATGTATGACCGGTTCCAGTCCGTTTCCGGCCGTCCCCCCTGAAGCCTGCGGACTGCGGCTCCAGCGGTCGTCCGGCCCAGCGCCAACGTCTCCCCGGCCTCGTCATCGACGATGGCGTGGGACACCAAGCGCCACTCGCGATCCGCGACGTCCGGCGGGGCACTCGCCCACTCCTCTGTGGACAGCAGCATGCAATACTCCCTTGCTTGGACGGTGAGTGGCTGTTCTCGTGCAAAAGCCCGGCCGCTCACCGATGTATGAATCCGCCCCTCTCGGGGTTGACGGCGCCTGGGAGTTACCAGCTCCTGGGCGCCGTTTCTCGTCTCTGTCTGCTGGGACGCAGAACTTGTGGGTGACCCACCCGTCTCGCCTGCCCTGCCCACCACCTCGTTTCCATGAGTCGATGATCGTGCGACGACACTAGACCAGCAAATATGATCAACGTCAACCAGGGAAAATGGCAACCCTGGGGTATCGTTCTCATCAGTCACACTGAATCACCGAACGGGGAGGAGGCATGGTGAGCGACGGAACCCCCGAGGGGAAGCGCACCCTCGCCAGCAAGCTCGACTACCTGTTCGAGACGGTGCGCCCTCGCGGCCGAGCCGCTTACACGCACGAAGAGGTCGCGACCGAGATCGCCAAGCGGGGAGGACCCACCGTCTCCGCCAGCTACATCTGGAGCCTGCGGACCGGCAAGAAGGACAACCCGACCATGCGCCACCTGGAAGCCCTCGCGGACTTCTTCGGCGTACCCCCCTCATATTTCTTCTCCGCCGAGGACTCGGAACGCGTCGAGTCCGAACTGGCACTCCTCACCGCATTCCGCGACGCCGAGGTTCGGGGCGTCGCCCTGAGATCCTCCGGGCTCTCATCGGAGACCCTTCAAACGATCCGCGGCTTCGTGGAGAGGGCGCGCGCCCTGGAGGGGCTCAGCGACAAGGGCTGAGCAGCATGCCGCACCCCGGCAAGCTCATTCGATATCTCACGTGAAGTCAGAGCAGTTGGCGGCCTCACACATAGACACACAAGGATCCACTCCTGGATCCCAGGACTCGACGGAACCCCGCCCTGGATCCAGGAAGCCTGGACGCCGCCACCCCGACGCCGATGGCCGCCCGTGCAGGGGCACGCCCGTAACGCCTGCCGCGAAACGACAGGAGCACCAACGAGCGCCGGCCGCAGGCCATGAGAGGCGACGGCGCGCGGATTGCCGCGACTCGGCGACCGGATACCCGGTAGCGATGGCTGATTTCGTCGTAAACGTCCGCGGCCATGAGCCCTTCCAACTCGTCCGGCAGTAACGCCGCCCGCCACCTCGCCACAAGGCACAAGGCACAAGCGGGTTCAAAAGAGGACCCCTTGAGATCAGGCAGGAACCCAAGGGCGGAAGCGAACCCCCACGGGTCGCCATCCGACCGACTCACCGCCGGGCTTTCACCTATCCCCCCGCAGAGCAAATAGACACCCCTGCCAGGACACAAGAACCTTCGGGAAAGCCCAGGGAATGACCCACCTGAATGCAGGGTGACGTTCGTCACCAATTCAATGCGCAACCCGCGTTCACCCACAACGACTGCCCCTTGTGGTCGTTTGATCCAATTTGACCACGTGATCAATTGACCAACAGTCACTTGATCAAGAAACTGATTGCAGGTTCATCTAGTTTCGCGATTGAGTGCACCGCACATCCGTTAACGTTGCGAGTGCGGGGGACGCACCATTTATTGCACCGACTCATGTTGAGTACGGGCCAAAAGAAACCTGCGGAGGTGCCTTGTCTTTGCGTAGTCGTCGTGAATCCGCCGGCCGCGCACCCCGAAGCCGGGAGCGTTGCGAGGATCTGGTTCGGTCCCTCGACATCCAGGCCCCCTTCGACGTGGAGGCCCTGTGCAGGAGCATCGCCGAACAGCGCGGACGTCCTCTCTATCTACACAGCACACCTGGCGTCACCGGCACAGACATTCCGTGCGGCGCCTGGCTTGCAACAGAAAAGGCCGACCACATCTTTCACGAACAGTCGACCAGCCCACTGCACCGGACGCACATCATCCTGCACGAGTTGGGCCACATGCTTCTGGGACACCAGTCCGCTCTGGACAACAGCGGAACGGGGATCAGCGCAGCCCTGTTCCCGGACCTGTCGCCGGCCATGGTGACCAGCCTTATGAAGCGGGCCAGTTACAACACCGAAGATGAGCGAAGTGCCGAATATCTGGCAGGTCTCATCGCCTCCGAGGCAGACCTGGCCACGAAGAAAAACCGCGACCGAGAGTCCGTCCTTCAGAGACTCGACGACGCCCTGAGCGATACCTGAGAAATTCCCGTGATCTTCCTCGTTCCGGCGATCCTCCTATGGGCTGTCGCCCTGTGGCGAGCACCTGCCGCCATGCGCGACAAGCGCAAGCGCCCGCTGTGGAGCGCGTTCATCGCTCTCGCGATCGCCATGACAATCAAACCGGTCGACATAGCCTCCGCGCTCGACGACGCCCTCGGCGTTCACAATGTCGCAACTCTCTGCAAGCACGTGGCTGGAATTCTGGCCGCCTATTCGGTCCTGACGTTCGTTCACGACATGGCCGACGAACGCAGTCCTGAACTACCCAGCTCCAGACAGCACGTCGCCGTCCCTGTGACGGCCGCCGCATGCCTTACCGTGCTGTTCCTCTCAGCTCCGCAACCGCGGGAGGCGGAGGACATTCTGACCGAGTACGCCGCGGACTGGCCTATCGCTCTCTACGGCGTCATCTGGAGCGCGTTCCTGGCTACGGCTCTGCTCAGCGCCACACGCCTCTGCCGGCAGTGGGGCCGCCATCCCAACGCGGGTCTGCTGGGGCGTGGACTTCGGCTGACCGGCATCGGCACAACGATCGGCATGGTCTACGCCGCGCACCGCGTAGTCGCCCTCGCCCTTCGGTTCTTCGGAGTGGACGCGCTCTCTCCCGAGGCGGACAGCACGATCAGCAACGCTCTCCTCTTCAGCGCGTTGCTGTTCATCATCGCCGGGAGTACTTTGCCCGTTGGGCGCCGTCTGGGCGCCTGGTACCCCACGCATCGCGATCTCGTGCTGTTGCGACCTCTCTGGTTCGACCTCACCAGCGTGGCACCCACAGTTCGCTACGAAGCGCCACGAGGCCGTATCCCCGAAGCTTTCGACGTCCGACGTAGTCGGGACCGGCTCTATCGCCGGGGAATCGAGATCCGCGATGCGGTACTCGCGCTCGGATCCCACGCACCTACGAGTCTCCGTGAAGAAGCCCACGCGTACGTCGCACGGCAAGGGCTCGTCGGCGCCCAAGCAGCCGTCACCGCCGAGGCGTGTTGGGTACTTACCGCACGGCTCAACCACACCGCCGGTGATCATTCCGCTTCCGGAGGCGTCGTCCCACCCGCCAGCGGCGGCCCAGATCTCCGCACCGAGATCCAGGCTCTGAAACAGCTGTCCACGGCCTACCGGTCAGACCTGGTACGTGACTTCGCCCTATCCAACCGTCAGGACTTTCGATGAGCACTCCCCATCCGCCCGTGCGCCTGGCCCGCGTGATAACCGACGCCCTGGCCCCGGCCTATCTAGTGATGGGCATCCTGCTCGTTGTCGGTTGGCACAGCACCAATGACTGGGTGGGACTCGGCTGGGGCCTCCTGGCGGCACTCTTCTGCGGTGGCATCCCCTTCGCCGTCATCCTGCTCGGCGTCAAGCTCGGCCACTGGACCGACAAGCACGTGAAGGTGCGGAGCCAGCGTGCGATTCCCCTGAGTGCCACGATGGCCTCGGTCCTCCTGGGTATCTCTCTGCTCGTGGTGTTCGACGCTCCCCGCGAGGTCTTCGCTCTCGTCACGGCGATGCTCGTGGGCCTTGCCGCGACCATGGCAGTCACGGTCTGGTGGAAGGTCTCCGTACACACCGCCGTCGCGGGCGGTGTCGTAGTCATCCTCATCCAGGTCTACGGTCTCGTTCTGTGTCCCTTGGTGCTTGCTGTGGCCGCCATCGGCTGGTCGCGCGTTGCCCTACGCGACCACACGACGGCCCAGACGATCGCGGGCGCCGCCCTGGGGGCGGCAGCGGCGGCAGTCACGTTCGGGCTCCTTCGGTGACCCAGCCACCCGGCGGCTCCGCCCCGCCCTCACAAGTGCTCGGCACGGCTCCGTGAGCAGCTGATCCGCGCGGCTAGCGTGGCCGCCCATTCCAGGTATGAGACCTGATGCGCGGGAGCTCACCCCGCCCCAGGTCTACCGTCGCACCTGAATCAGCGCATGAGTTCCGCTCGTACGCCAGGCAGCCCTGGACCGTTCAAGGGCGTCCAGCGTTCCCTTCTCCAGACCGACGATGACGTCGGACTTCAGGGTCCGGAGCGCCGCGACGGCCCCCGGGAAGTAGTCGGTGCGGTCAGTGAAATGCGCCGTGGCGTCCCACGCCTGGTCGCCTACCAGGCGACGGTAGTTGAGGTCACCCTTCAGGATGGTGAGCGTGGCGCTCGCGAACTCGCCGCGAAGGTCCTCGGGCATCTCCTCGTACGGCAGCGGAGCGCAGAAGAACGGGTGGGTGCGGACCTCCAGGCTTCCTGCCGCCATGACCTTCCACAGTCGGCCGCCGATCCGGCTGGCTTCGCCGGGCGCCTCGGTGAGGCGACGGAGGCAGTCGACGACGTCAGCCGTCATCGCGTCGGAGACGTAGTAGGGGTAGGGCTTGACGTGAAGCACGACCCGTTCGGCGTGCCGCTGTTCGAGGAGGTGGTCGATGAGGATCAGATCCGGGATGAGCTCTCGTCCCGCGTTGTCCGCCACCACGGAGACGGTGGAGGACGCTCCGGCGGGCAGGAGCTGCCACAGCACGGCGCTGTCGTCGGCGACCAGCGTGGAGGCAACGGCGTCACCGATCACCGGCTCCCCCGCCGAGACGCGGAAGCCGAGGTCCGCACGATTGCCCCAGAGCGAGGCGTGGAGCAGGGCCGTGGCCCGCTCCTCGGCCGGCGCGTCCGCAAGCGCGTCGAGGGCCCGCAGTTCCTCTTCCACCGCGTCGCCTCGCAGTTCGGCCTGCTTGAACGGCGCGAACGGATCAACTCCCTGCCATGGGCCGGTGCCGAAGTACTCGACGGCGGCGAGGAGCCTGCGGTAGAAGTAGCTCTCCGCCCACAGGAACGGGGCGTCGTACCACGAGCGCCCGAAGTGCTCCTGCCCCCAGTCCGCCCAGCGCTCGTGGTCGTGTTCCGCGGGGGCGAGCGGCTCGACCACACTGTTGGTGATCTCCTCCAGCAGGGCGTCGAGGGCCTCGTGCTGTCGGCGGCCGTACGGGAAGGCATCTCGTACCTGCTGGATGAGGGCAGGGTGGCGCTTGGCCAGCACACCCCAGGCGAACGAGCCGGACTCGTTGCTCAGGATGACCGGAGCACCGACTGGGCCGGTGTCGCAAGCGGCCTCTTCGCCCGAGGCGCGGGAGGTCTTCTCTGTCATGGTCTCCAAGCCCTTCACTTCTCGCTCATGTGTCAATGATCCCCAGGGCTACGACGCCGGCCGCACTCCCTACCAGCACCTCGCTCGTCGTGGGTTCGAAGGCCGCGCAGTGCAGTGAAGCGTCCACCCGGACCTTGGAGATCTGCCGCTGCTCGCCGAGCGACCACACGCGCACCGTCCCGTCCGCCGCGGCCGACACAAGGCGGTCCTCGTCGCTCATGAAGCCCAGCATGAGGATGCGGCCCGTGTGGCCGGAGAGGTGGGAGGTGAACCGGTCCGTCCCCAGGTGACGAACCGCGATGTCGCCGGTTCCCGCCCCAACCGCCACCCGGTTGCCCGGACCGTCCACGGCGACAGCACGGGCCCAGCCGCTGGGGCTGATGAACCGGCTCCTGAACTCCCCGGTGTGAGCGTGCCACACGCGTACCGAGCCGTCACCACCGCAGGCTGCCAGGAGGTCTCCACTGTCGTCGAAGGAGAGCGACCGCAGCCGTCCGGCGTGCACGTCCTGGCTCCACAGCGGCGTCCCGGTGGGGAGATCCCAGCACCGGATGTGTCCGTCGCCCGTGCTCGCGGCGACACGAGGTGTCGAACGGGCCATCGTCACGGCCCACGTACGCGGGGTGTCCTGGTTCAGCGTGAGCGACCAGGCCGTGTCGAGCAGCGACCAGACCCTCACCGCCCCATCACCGCAGGCCGCGGCGACGTGTTTCTCGCCGCAGGCCAGGGACCAGACGCGTCCATGGGCCGCCGGGAGTCTCCGGCTGACTGTCGCGGTCGTGGTGTCGATGACGCCGACGCCGCCGGCCCCGTCGCCGATCACGGCGGTGCGTCCACCGGCCGCAAATTGTGTGGACCACACGGTGTTCGAGCCGCTGGCCAGGGTCCTCAGCCTGCTCTTCCCCACGGTCCAGATGCGGACAGCGCCGTCCTCACATCCGGCGATCACGGTGCCGTCGCCCGTTCTGGCGAGTGAGCGCACCCAGTCCACGCCCGGTGGGAGCTGGGTCTCGCCCACTGGGCTCTCCGCCGAGAACGCCTGGATCCTCGGCTCCTCGGTGGCGGAGACGAGGACATCGTCGTACGGAGACAGAGCGACGGCGCGCACGCGCGCCTTGAGGTCGGTGATCCGGCGGACGAGCGCGAGTTTTCCGTCGGCCGCGTCCCACACGGCTACGGAACGGTCGCCAGATCCGGAGGCCAGGAGGGAGGAGCCCGGGGCGAAGGCCACGGAGCGGACCCAGTCCCGGTGTGCCGCGCGTTCGTCCAGGAGGCGGCCGGTGCGCAGGTCGAAGAGGCGGACAAACTCGTCCTCGCCAGCCACGGCCACGAGCGAGTCAGAGTCCCCGCCGACCGCCACCGACCATACCGGGGTGCCAGCCGCCCGCATCGTACGCAGGAGCACGAGCCGCTCCAGGTCCCACGCGCATACGGCACCGTCTTCGGCACCGGAGACCAGGAGGGGGCCGGCTGAGGAGAAGGCGAGGCTGCGGATACGGCGGTTGTGCCCGGGCAGTACCCCGACAGGTTCGCCGGTGTCCGTGCGCCACAGCCGGATCGCTCCGTCGTCCCCCGCTGAGGCGAGGACCATCCCATCCGCAGAGAGCGCGGTGGCGAACACCCACCCGGTATGGGCCTCGTGAGCCCGGAGGAGTTGGCCGGTGTTCAGGTTCCACAGCCTGACCACCCCGTCCTCGCCGCCCGACGCCACGAGGTCGCGCACGGCGGACACGCTGACGACCGCACCGATGTGACACCGCTCTGTTGCCGCCGCGGAGTTCTCTTCCGGAGGCAGCAGCCACTTCGGGGTGAGCGCTGTCCCATCCCCCGCTGCGTTTTCCAGGGGGCGGGTGGCCTCGGGGAAGGGTGCTCGACGCAGGACGATCGAGAGGGTCGAGGCGATGTCGGCCGCGCTCTCCAGCCCGCTCAGCAGATACCCGGCGCCGGTCAGGGCACGGGCGGTCGCCCACACCTGGTGCTGCGGGTGGCCGATCTCATGCCGCCCGTGCAGGGCGTCGAGCACGGCGGCGTCCGCGGTCAGCGACTGGTGTCCGACGAGTGCGACCTTGCGCATGACGTACGTCGGCGAGGCCAGCAGGCTGACAAGCTCGGCGTCGAGGCCGGCCTCACTCAGGTGATAGGGAAGATGTCGCCACAGGTATCCCTCGGCCTCGTCCAGGGTCTCCCAGGCGCCGCCCGTGCTCCGCCGGTATGCCTCCACCAGGGACCGGTGAAGGGTCGCCCACTGATCGCCGACCAGATGGCGCAGGTAGGACCGGAACACGTCGTGCAGCACGATGGCGTTCCGATCGGCGAGGTAGGCGCCGATGAGGGACCGGTCGGACAACACCCGGCAGAACTGCCGCACCACGTGGGGAGCCCATCCGTTCGCGGTGCCCCACCAGTGGGTGAGCACCGACATGGGGATCGGCACCGACGGAGGGAACACGGCCAGCGAGAGGTACCGGTCCCGCAGGTCCGTGCGCCCGGCGATCGAGACGCTCTCCGCGAGGCTGCGGAGGCTGGACTCGAGCGCCTGCCCGATGGCGTTCTTGCGCTGGTCGGAGTCCCAGACGTCGAAAGCCTGAGGGCCATACGCGCGGATCGTCGCGCTCGTCTCCGTGACAGCGCGACCGGCCGGGGCACCGGAGCCGACCTCCTGCGAGACGTTCGCCCCGACGATCGATGCGAGCAGGGGCCACCCTCCGCACACGCCTGCAAGGCGTGCGGCCTCGGCATCGTCCAAGGCTCCGACGTTGCGGACGAGCAGCTCACGGATCTCCCCCGGGGCCATGGGCCCCAGACGCACGACTCGGGCGAAGCTGGGGCACACGCGCACGTTCCTCGTGGTAACGAGACGTACGCAGTCCTCGCCGCCGAGCAGGAAGGGGCCGAGGTCGGTGGCAGACCAGACGTTGTCGACGACGAGGAGCGCGCGTCGTCCCTGGAGCAGCCGGGCGAGGTGGAACCCGGCCTGCTCCGGGTCCGCGAGGGACGGACGGTTGCCGTCGAGGTGGACGCACAGGTCGGAGATCAGCTCGACGACCCTGGCCGCCGTGCATCCCTCGCCGGTCTCCACCCAGAGGATCTCCGAGAAGGAGTCCCGAACGCGGGGATCGTGGCACACCTGGGTGGCCAGCGTCGTCTTCCCGAACCCACCAGGGCCGCACAGGGCAACCGCGGCGACGCTGTCGTCCTGCGACGCCTCCTGGAGTATGGAGACGAGCCCTTCGAGATCTTCTGACCTGTGCACCAAGCCGGGCTCCGGAACGGGTATCGGGAGGTAGTCGTCCGGCGCCGGCGCGACCGAGGGCGTTGGAGCACCGACGGAATCCCAGAAGCGCTGCCGCACCTCCGCGTCGCTCCGTTCCAACGCCGTATCGAGTAACGCCTGGGAGTCCGGTGCGACGACGATCTCCTCGCCCCGGGCCTCCCAGTTGGACACCGTCCGGTCGCTGACGCCGAGGTAGGACGCGAAGCCACGCACGCTCCGCCGCGTCGCGAGCCGCAGAGCGCGCGCCTCCCGTCCGGTCCAGCGCTGCACTGTGGCCACCGAAGCTCCTTCGACCGACACCGACGACGGTAACAGGGTAGGGCGGTCTGACCAGCGGCGTAGACCCTTCACTGCGACGGGAGTTCAGCACGGGTGCAGCACCCGGGCCATTCCGGCCAGGTCTGAGCGAGGCGTACCCATCGCCCTGGACAGCGACGGTGCTGCACCGCGAGTGCGACACCACGGCAGCCCGCTGTCCAGCGCCGCTCGGCAGTCTTCTCGGCACGGAGCACCACGGCTCCGTAAGTAGTCGAGAGGGGTGGTCACAGCGTGACCGGAACGAAGGAGCGACAGGGCGGTCCGGGCGACTGGTCCAGAGGCCAGATCGCCTACTACCAGGCGCGAGCCGGCGAGTACGACGCCACGTACGGCACCCGCATGGACATGCCGCGGCTCGCGAAGGGCCTGGACTCGCTGCCGATCGGCGGTGACGTCCTGGAGATCGCCTGCGGCACGGGCCAGTGGACGCAGTTGCTGTCCCACCGGGCACGCAGCCTGACCGCGTTGGACGCGGCGCCGGAGATGCTCCGCCGGGTCCGCGACCGCATGCGAGGCACCGAGACCCGCTTTATCGAGGCGGACGTCTTCGACTGGGAGCCGGACTGCCAATACGACACGGTGTTCTTCGCGTTCTGGCTCAGCCACGTGCCGCCGATAGAGATGGAACGGTTCTGGGATCTGCTCAAGTGGGCCCTGGTGCCCGGCGGTCACGTGGTGTTCCTCGACGACTCACCGGCGAAGGCGGAGATCGAGGACCGGGTGGAAATGACGCCCGTGCCGACCGTCCATCGCACCCTCTCCGACGGTTCCCGCCACGTCGCCGTGAAGGTGCTCCGAGACCCCACAGAGCTCACCTCCCAGCTGAACGGCCTGGGTTGGGACACCAGCGTCGAGGCGATCGACCCCTTCCACCTCACTGGCGTGGCCCGTCCCAGGGAGGGAGCGTGACCACCCTCAACGGCTACGCGGCCCGGCCGAGCGTCCGATCTGGTGAGGTCGTACGCCTGCACATCGCCACCACCGCCCCCCGCTTCCACGTCGACTTCTACCGCTGGGGAGCCGAGCCGCAGCACGCGGGGCACGTCGAGTGGCCCGGCCGGACCGCCTCCACCGGACGCTTCGACGCGGACTGGCAGTGGTCCGCGTACGAGTTCCTCGTCCCCCCGGAGTGGCGGTCCGGTGTCTACATCGCGGTGCTGGGCACGGAGCGCGCCTCCGGCATACCGCCGCTGGATGCCCGGGAGGCGCGCATCCTCCTGGTCGTCGCCCCCTCCGCGCCCTCCGGACGCCGGATCCTGTACAAGATCCCGACGTTCACCTACCAGGCGTACAACACGGCGGGCGGCGGCAGCCTTTACAGCGCCGCCCAGGTCACGACGCGCCGCCCCGGGGGCGGTGTCGGCGGGCCGGTGAAGGGCCTGCCGGACGCGTACGACCCGTCGTCGCCCCGGCAGACGTTCGCGCACTGGGACGCCCCCTTCATCGCCTGGATGGAGCGGAGCCGGTTCGAGGCCGACTACTGCACCGATCTGGACCTCCACGACGGGCTGTTCCTGCGCGACGGCTACCGCCTCCTGGTCTCCGCCGGTCACGACGAGTACTGGAGCACCGGGCTCCGCCGCCATGTGACCGCCTTCCGGGACGCCGGCGGCCACATCGCCAACTTCGGGGCCAACACGTGCTGGTGGCGCGTCAGCATCACCCCGGACGGGACGGGGCTGTCCTGCGACAAGTTCCCGCCCGGAGCCCCCGCCGGTACCGACCCGGACAGCTCGTACGGGTGTCCGGACCACTGGTGGGAGTCGGAGCCGGAGAACACCCTCCTGGGCGTGAGTTATCGCAACGGCGGTGGCCACTGGGACGTCGCCCGCGCTTCCCGGGGCTTCGTCGTCACCGACGCTGGCCACTGGGCGTTCTCCGGCACGGGGCTCAGGACCGGCGACAGCCTCGGGCACGACGGGGCGCTGATCGGCTACGAGTGCGACGGCGCGGCCTACGAGTACGACGACGCCGACCGCCCGCGACCCACCGGCCAGGACGGAACGCCGAAGGACTTCGAGATTCTCGGCATCGCCGAACTGCCCCCGGACTGGAACTTCGCCGCCCGTGAGCCGATGTCCGGTCCCCGGGCCGCCACGCTCGGCGTCTTCACCGCGGGCGGCACGGTCTTCACCGCCGCCACCACCGACTGGGCCCGCCTCCTGACCACCGACCCCCAGGTCGCCGCGGTCACCCGCAACGTGATCACCCGGCTCGCCTGACCGAAGGGAAGGGATCGTCGTGTCCGGAAACGGAAACGTACGGCAGCTCAACGTGATCATCGGTGTCAACGGCATCGGCATGGGACACACCGTCCGGCAGAGCGTGATCGCCCAGTACCTCCGCGACCGCGGGCACCGGGTCCGGATCGTCACCAACGGCCAAAGCCGGGCCGAGTACTTCCGGGACCTCGGCTTCCTCGCCTGGGACGGATGGATGCCGACGCTGCTAGCGCGCGACGACCGGATCCACGCGCGCGACGCCGTGCGCGCCAACATGCGGGAAGCGCCCGGAGGTCTCCTCCGGCACCTCCAGCTGCGCCGGGCCGTCCGGAACAGCGGCGTCCCGGACGTGTTCGTCACCGATTACGAGCCCAACACCCCACGCCTTGCCTATCACTTCGGCCGTCCGCTGATCTCCATAGACCAGCAGAGCAAGTACCGGCACCTGGACCTCCCCGCCCTCGGCCGGTACGCCCGTACGGCCGACGAGCAGCGCCTGCGGTACTTCGCGCCCCGCGTCGACCGGTCCTTCATCTGCTCCTATGTCCCACTGGCCGCCGAGGACCGAAGGGTGGAGTTCATCGCTCCGGTCGTTCCCGACCTCGTCAGGTCGGCACCGGTCACCACCGAGCCGCTCGTCACGGCCTACTTCTCCCGCTACTTCGACCACGGCCCGGAGGAGTCCGTCCGCGAACTGGCCTCGGTCTTCCGCCAGTCCGTACCGGACCGGACGCTGCGGATCTACACGCAGCCGACGGAGTTGAGGTCCCTGCGCGGGTACGCCGACGCCCGTGTGGAGATCCGCGCCTTCGACCGCGAGGCGTTCATCGCGGACATGGCTCGCTCCGAGGTCGTGTTCTCCAACGCCGGCTTCAACCTGATCAGCGAGGCCCTCGTCCTCGGTAAACCGGTCCACCTCGTCCCGTTACCCACCTACGACCAGCACTGGTGCGCCAAGGTCATCGACGAGGCGGAACTGGGCACGGCGGCCCCGCGCATCGAACAGCCGGCCGTCCTCGATTTCCTCGCACGCGGCCGGGCGCTCCACGACAACGTCGTACGCCACCGGGACCTGTACCTCTCGACCGACCCTCGGGAGCGGATCGCCTCGTACCTGGAGAGCCTGCCGACCGCCCGCCCGCCGATGCTCGAGCCGATCGCGAGGTAGCGGCGCATGTCGACTCCCCCGCTTCCCTCATGCGTGGCGACCGCGGCGGTCGTAGCCGCCGTCGTGGCGTGCTACCGCCTCGGAGTCTCCCCAGCCGTACGGGCCCTCGCCCGTCGCCCCGGTCCCCTGGCCGTAAGCGTGGCCACCACGGTCATCGCTCCGCTGGCCCTCCGGCCGTCGCCGGTGCCCGGGCCGCTGCGCTGGTTCGTCGTCTCCCTGATCGCCCTGCTGACCTGGCGGGGCGCGACGAGCGACTACGACGTCACGGTGCCGACCGGTCCACAGCGTCGGCACAAGCTGCTCCTTCTGTCCCTCGCCGTCGCCTCGTGTCTCTGGACTCCTGCCCTGTTGCCGTGGATGGCCGTGCTCTGCGGCAAGCTGCGTGGCTGGCAGCACCACGCGATGATGCCGGTGCGACTGTTGAAGGCATACCTCGCCTGGTTCCTCGTGACGGCGGCCCTTGCCCCGTCCCCTTCCGCCTCCACAGCCGGTCTGGTGCTGGTGCTCGGCTGCGTCTCGCTGTCGCACTACGTCAAGCCGGCCTGGAGCAAGGCCCGTCTGGGACCGCGCCCCTGGTCATGGGCCTGGCACAACCGCACGCACTACCTCGTGGCCTCGGCGTACTCCTGGGGCTGGGCGCGCTTCCTCCCCTCCCGGACGGTGTCCCGGCTCCTGCGCCGGGCGGGGGTCATCGACCGCCCCATCAACCTGCTGACGATGGTCGTGGAGGCCGCCGGGCTGGTCGCGTTCCTCGACCGTCGGCTGCTGATCGCGACCCTGGTGGTGACCGCGCTCTTCAACCTCGTCGTCGCCCTCGCCTCCGGCATCCTCTTCTGGGAGAACATCGCCGCCAACATCGGCCTCGCGACAGCCTTCGGGCTGCTTTCCGGCACGGAATACGGCGCAGCCTTCGGCTGGCCGGCCGCGCTGATCGCGCTCACTGTGATCCTGCTCAGCGCGGCCGACCTGCTGTGGCAGCCCTGGCATCTGGGGTGGTGGGACTCGCCCTTCACCGCACGGGTCCACTGGGAGGTGGAGACCGTCTCCGGGGCGGCACGGGGTCTCTACAACGACTACATGTGCCCATACGAGCGCGAGTTCGGCCGCGTCGAGGGCTACTTCCTCACGGACGAGCCCGTCTTCCACGGCCACCTCGGCATCGTCTGGGACCGGAGGCTGCGGGATCTCCTCATCCAAGCCGGCGGAGACCCGGACCGGCTGCACGCGCTCAAGCAGATCTACGGCCGGACGCACAGGGACGAGGAACGGTCGGCCGCGCACGTCGCCTTCCTGACCGCCATGTTCACCCGGCTCAACGCCGGTACTCGGAAGAGCCCCCTGCCCCGGTGGCTACGTCGCTTCAAGGCGCCCGGGGGCCAGCTCTACTGGTGGGGCGATCTGCCCGCCTACCGCGGCGAGGAGCCCGTCTGCCGCATCACCATCCGCTACGTGGAGCGCTGCTATCTCCCCCAGACCGGCGACTTCGTCACGCTCGCCGATCACGTCGTACGGGAGATCGACCTCGGCGCTCTGATGACAGACCAGGAGAACACCTCATGCGCAAGATCTTCGTCGACTGCGGCGCCAACCTCGGAATCGTGCTGAGGCGCTTCATGCACGAACTCCCGGACCACGACTTCTACGCCTTCGAGCCCAACGCGAGCCTGCTCCCCTCCATCCGCGCGAACGTCGAACAGGCCCGGCACGCCGGCATAGTCGAGGTCTCCCCCAGCGCGGTGTGGACCGAGGACGGGACGATCGACCTCTTCCTCGGCCATCACGAGAGCTCCACCGTGATGCCCGGCAAGCGGGTCCCGCCGGTGTACGACCAGCAGATCGACTACGAATCGCCCGTCGCCGTACCCGCGGTGGACTTCAGCGCCTGGCTCCGCCGGTCCGCCACCCCGGAGGACCACGTCGTCGTGAAGATGGACATCGAGGGCGCCGAGTACCCCGTGCTCAGGAAGCTGCTCGCCGACGGGACGATCGACCTCGTCTCCGTCCTCTACGTCGAGTGGCACTACGACCGCTTCCCCGCCATGAGCCAGGCCGAGCACAACCAGGTCGCCGCCGCCGTATCCGCACGCGTCGACGTCCGCCACTGGGACTGACCGGAATGAAGGGACACGACGCCATGAGCACCCAGCACATCTACCTGATCAAGCACGGCGAGACGGAGGAGAACCTCCAGGGCATCCACCAGGGCCGCGCGGTCGGCGGCCGGCTCAGCGAGCGCGGGCGCGCCGACATGCGGCAGGTCGGCGCCTGCCTCGCGACGGCCGGGGTCGCCGTGGACCAGATGCTCGTCAGCCCGATGTCCCGTGGCCGGGAATCGGCCGAGCTTCTCGCCGCCGCGCTGACCCCGGCCGACGTCCGGGTCGACGAGCGCCTGGCCGCGAAGGACAGCGGGCACCTCGGGGGCCGGCCCAGGGAGCTCGCCGCCGCCGAGGCCGCTCGCCACGGTGTACCGATCCACCGGCTCCGCACGCCGGGCGGCGAGTCGTCGGAGGATGTCCAGGCCCGTTACGTGGACCTGTGGGACGAGGTCTGCTCCGGGGCACGGCGAACGACCGTCCTCGTCGGGCACGGTGGGGGAATCGCCTGCCTGCTGCTGTGGCTGACGGGGAACGGCTTCGACCGTTACCTCCAGCACGTGCCGGGCTCGGCCGGGATCACGTGGGTGGAGGTCGGCGGCCTGACTCCGCGTATCCGGCTGATGAACGCCACGCCTGCGGAGCTGCCCGGCCTCCTCGACGCCCGCACCGCCCGATGAGAGTCGGGACGGTGCGGGTGCGGGGATGCCTGTCAGGCTTCCGGGGCACCGCCGAAGCGCTCACGGTAGGACTCCAGGTCCTCCTCCGAGATCTTCGCGAAGAGCACTGGCGGCACCGTGAAAGCGGTGCCGGCCGGGACGGTGTCCAGGGACTTGGCCTGGTCGGCAGTCACCCAGGTCGCGGTGTCGTTCTCCAGAGCGAAGGCCCCGCGCATGGCGGCGGTCGAGGTCGGGATGAACGGCTCGGAGACGACCGCGTACAGGTGGATCAGGTTCATGGCGGTGCGGAGGGTCAGCGCGGCGCCGTCGGCGTCGGTCTTGATCTCCAGCCAGGGAGCCTTCTCCTCAAGGTAGGAGTTGCCCGCGGACCACAGTGCGCGCAGGGCGGCGGCGGCCTTGCGGAACTGGAGCGCCTCCATGTGCTCCTCGTACTCGGCCAGCAGGCGCGCGATCTCCTCGCCCAGCTTCGCCTCTGCGTCGCCGGCGGCGCGCCCGCCCGGGACCTCGTCGCCGAACCGCTTGCGGGAGAACGACAGCACGCGGTTGACGAAGTTGCCGAGGGTGTCCGCCAGGTCCTTGTTCACCGTGGCGGTGAAGTGCTCCCACGTGAAGGAGGAGTCGTCCGACTCGGGGGCGTTGGCGATCAGGAAGTAACGCCAGTAGTCGCCGGGAAGGATCTCCAGGGCCGCGTCGGTGAAGACTCCGCGCTTCTGGGAGGTGGAGAACTTGCCGCCGTAGAACGTGAGCCAGTTGAAGCCCTTGACGACGTCGACCTTCTTCCAGGGCTCGCGCACGCCGAGTTCGGTGGCCGGGAACATCACCGTGTGGAAGGGGACGTTGTCCTTGGCCATGAACTGCGTGTACCGGACGGTGTCGTCGGCCTCGTACCACCACGACTTCCAGTCACGGGTCTCACCGTCGGAGAAGGCGTCCGCCCACTCCTTCGTCGCGCCGATGTACTCGATCGGGGCGTCGAACCAGACGTAGAAGACCTTGCCTTCGGCCGCAAGCTCCGGCCAGGTGTCGGCCGGAACGGGCACGCCCCAGTCAAGGTCGCGGGTGATAGCGCGGTCGTTCAGGCCCTCGGTCAGCCACTTGTGAGCGATGGACGTGGACAGGTGCGGCCATTCCGCACTTACGGTGGCGATCCACTCCTCGACCTCGTGCTGGAGCTTGGACTGCAGCAGGAAGAGGTGCTTGGTCTCACGGATCTCCAGGTCCGTGGAACCGCTGATCGCCGAGCGCGGGTCGATCAGGTCGGTCGGGTCGAGAACGCGTGTGCAGTTCTCGCACTGGTCACCGCGGGCCTTGTCGTACCCGCAGTGCGGGCAGGTGCCCTCGACGTACCGGTCCGGAAGGAAACGGCCGTCGACCGGCGAGTACACCTGACGGATCGCACGCTCTTCGATGAAGCCGTTCTCGTTCAGCTTGCGCGCGAAGTGCTGGGTGATCTCGACGTTCTGCTGCGAGGAACTGCGCCCGAAGTAGTCGAAGGCCAGCTCGAAACCGTCGTACACGGCCTTCTGCGCGTCGTGCGCCTGAGCGCAGAACTCGGCGACGGAGAGCCCGGCCTCCTTGGCAGCCAGCTCGGCCGGCGTGCCGTGTTCGTCGGTGGCGCAGATGTAGAGGACGTCGTGGCCACGCTGGCGGAGGTACCGGGAGTACACGTCCGCCGGAAGCATCGACCCGACCATGTTGCCCAGGTGCTTGATCCCGTTGATGTAGGGAAGCGCGCTGGTTACCAGGTGTCGAGCCATCCTTGGATGCTCCATTTCGTACGTACGGCGCCGGTGGCGCTGCCACGGCGGGCCCAGGTCGGGAGGCCGCAGCCGACGCGATCATTCCGATCGCACGTCGGCGTCACACATGGTGACGGAACGGGACTGCAAGCCGCCGTCATCGTATCGAACCGGGGGTTTGGCCAGCCTGCGGGTTTTCCCGGCTCTCCATGCCGCGCCCGAAAAGCGCTCGGCCGTCCGAGACAGGCGGCCAAGCGAGTCCCGTACGGCCGAGGCGCTGCCCATCTTACGGCCACCGCCCACCCCGGATCACGCGCCGCGCATACGTCCCTACTACCCCAGCCCCCGATTTCAGCGAGGTGGATCGCATGATCAGGAACCACGAGGCCCGTCGGCTCCGCGTCGTCGTCGTGGGGCAGGGATACGTCGGGCTCCCGCTGGCGGTCCGAGCCGCCGAGGTCGGGCATCACGTCGTCGGCCTCGACGTGGATGCCGAGCGGATCAAGCGGCTTGTGGTCGGCGAGTCGTACGTCGAGGACATCTCAGACAGGCGGCTGGCGCCCCTCCTCGCCGCCGGCGTCTACCGGCCGACCGTCGACCCGTCCGACTGTGCCGGGTTCGATGTGGCGGTCGTCACCGTCCCGACGCCGCTGCGCGACGGTGCTCCGGACCTATCACACGTCGAGAACGCGGCGCGGACGCTCGGCTGCCACCTCACCCGCGGAGCGACGGTCGTCCTGGAATCGACCACGTACCCCGGGACGACCGAGGAGGTGTTCCGCCCGCTCCTCGAGCGCGGCTCCGGGCTGGCCGCCGGCCGCGACTTCCACCTCGGGTACAGCCCGGAGCGCATCGACCCCGGGAATCCCACCTGGAGGCTGGAGAACACCCCCAAGGTCGTCTCGGGCATCGGTCCGTCCTCCAGGGAGGCGGTCCGCGCCTTCTACGCGTCCCTCGTCGACACGGTCGTGCCCGTGGCCAGTTGCAAGGAAGCGGAGCTGACCAAGCTGCTGGAGAACACGTTCCGACACGTGAACATCGCCCTCGCCAACGAGCTGGCAATCTTCGCCCACGACCTGGGCATCGACGTCTGGGCGGCCATCGACGCGGCATCCACCAAGCCGTTCGGGTTCATGCGCTTCACCCCCGGCCCGGGGGTCGGAGGCCACTGCCTGCCCGTCGACCCGTCGTACCTGTCGTGGCGGGTAGAGCGCACCCTGGGGCAGAACTTCCGCTTCGTCGAGCTGGCGAACGACGTCAACAACCACATGCCCGACTACGTGGTGCGGCGTCTCGTGGCGGGCCTCAACGAACGCGGGAAGCCGCTCAAGAGTTCCCGGATCCTGCTGCTCGGCCTGGCGTACAAGGCCAACACCGGGGACGCCCGTGAGACGCCAGCGGCCCGCATCGCCGAACTCCTCACCGGCATGGGCGCCGAGGTCCAGGCCGCCGACCCCCATGTCCTGGACGACGCCCACCCCCGCGCCGCCGGCCTGGAGAGCCTCCAGCGGGTCGACGTGACCCCCGGCCGCCTTGCGGCGGCCGAC
>NZ_JBEOVN010000124.1:0-22442 GCF_040295565.1 Streptomyces sp. NPDC002785
GTCGGGCGACCTCTGATCTGAGGTCGCCCGACAGGCTCTCATCCGCGGCCCTCGGCGAGCAGCTTCTCCGTCGCGGCACGCACGGCGGCCGCGTCGTCGTCGGACAGGGGCAGGCGCGGCGGACGGGTACGGCCGCCGTGGCGTCCCGCAACGTCCATGGATGCCTTGATGGCCTGGACGAACTCCGGCTTCGAGTCCCACCGCAGCAGGGGATGCAGCTCCCTGTACAGCGGCAGGGCGGTTGCCATGTCACCCGTCACAGCGGCTC
Organism: Streptomyces sp. NPDC002785; assembly: GCF_040295565.1. Classification (NCBI taxonomy): domain Bacteria; kingdom Bacillati; phylum Actinomycetota; class Actinomycetes; order Kitasatosporales; family Streptomycetaceae; genus Streptomyces; species Streptomyces sp. NPDC002785. Next base: position 269 of record NZ_JBEOVN010000124.1, read on the forward strand.
GGTAGAGCTCGACACAGCAGGACGGCAGCATGTTCGGGGAGCCCGCGATCCAACCGACGGCTCCGGCGAGTGCCAGTTCCAGCAGTACGTCGTCGGCGCCCACGAGCAGGTCGAGGCCGGGCGCCTGCTCAGCGATCTCGTAAGCCCTTCGGACGTCGCCGCTGAACTCCTTGACCGCCACGATGCTGCCCTCCTGGTGGAGTGCGGCAAGCAGGCTCGGTGTCAGATCCACCTTGGTGTCGTACGGGTTGTTGTACGCGACGACCGGAACCCCGACTTGGGCCACTTCGGCGTAGTGGGCGCGGACCGCCGCGTCCTCGCAGCGGTATCCGTTGGGCGGAAGGAGCAGCACGGAACCGGCGCCCGCCTCTGCGGCCTGTTCCGCCCAGCGCCGTGACTCCGCGCTGCCGTAGGCGGCGACGCCCGGCATGACGCGGCTGCCGTCGCCCGCCGCCTCGACGGCGACCCGGACCATCTGCTCGCGTTCGCCGTCGGTCAGGGTCTGGTACTCCCCCAGTGACCCGTTGGGCACCACACCGTCGCAACCCGCGGCGATGAGCTGTTGGACGTGTGTGGCATAGGCGTCGTAGTCGATCGTGCCGTCATCCCGCAGGGTGAGCGTGGTCGCGACCATGACACCGCGCCAGGGTCGGGTGCGCGGGTGGGCGTTCGTCTGCATTGTTGCTCCTTGAGTGAGGTGTGACATGTCATTGCGTGGTGGACACGTGGGCAACAGGTGGCCGCGCGCGGTGCCGGGGCGCGGACTGGTTATGCCGGGAAATGGTCGAGGTGCTTCGGAGAGTGGTCGAGGCGTGCCGGGAGGTCCGGTTGTTTTCGGGTGGTGGCTGCGGGACTACGGGACGGCCCTTACCCGGGGTCGGCCAGGTCGGCGAGCATGGACAGCTTCACGGGGCAGGCCAGCGGGCGCCGGTCGGGCCCCTGCGGGGCGGCACCGGCGCCGGGTCCGGTGCCGTGTGCGCCGGCCAGTTCACGGACGGCGAATCCGCACGTCCGGCCCTGGCACCACCCCATCCCGGCTCGGGTGAGCAGTTTGACGGTCCTGGTGTCATCGGCTCCCAGCTCCTCGCAGGCGTTACGGATCCGGCCCGCGGTGACCTCTTCGCAACGGCAGACCTCCGTGTCGTCGGTCAGCCACTCGCTCCATCCCGCGCCCGGCCGGTGCACGGCACCCATCAACGCGGAAAAGGCCCGCAGACGGCGTCGGGAACGACGCAGGGCGGCTGCTCTGCGCGCCGCTGCCTGCGGCACCCTGCCCCGCATCTCGCGAATGACCGATAGTGCCGCCAACTCTCCTTCACAAAGGGCGAGTTCGACTCCGCCGATGCCGCCAGTCTCTCCCGCTGCCCAGACCCCCGGCACGGTGGTCCTGAGCTGCTCGTCGACGGTGACCGCATGCGTGCCGTCCGCGCACGCGCGCGTACCGCAGCCCGCCGCCGCGGCGAGTTCAAGCTGAGGAACGAGCCCGTGTCCGACGGCGAGCGCATCGCAAGCGATCTTGCGGCCGGTCCCCGGCACAGGACGCCACCGGCGGTCCACCCGGCTGACGGTCACCGCCTCGACCCGGTCGTCGCCGTGCACGTCGGTCACCGCCCGGTGAGTCAGCATTCGAACTCCGGCGCCGGTCAGTGCCACTCCGTAGCGGATGCCTTCCGCCATCTTGCCGGGGTTGGTGGCCAGCACCCGGGGAGCACGCGCGTACGCCCCGTAACCGGACGCTTCGATGAGTGCGGGAACGCTCGCACCGGCGCGCGTCAGCGAGAGGGCGACGGCCTGCAGAAGCGGACCGCTCCCCGCGACCACGACCCGACGGCCGGGCAGCACCAGGCCGGACTTGAGCATGGCCTGGGCGCCGGCCGCGCTCACCACGCCCGGAAGTGTCCAGCCGGGGAAGGGAAGTTGACGTTCATAAGCACCCGTTGCCAGCAGCAGTCGGCGGGCCCGGACAGCGGAACGCTGATCCCCTTCGGCTCCGGTGACGCCGTGCAGGATCCAGTCGCCGCCACCAGCTCGTTCCACCGTCCACACCTGATGGTTGGAGAGATGTCGGATCGCGCCGGAGTCGCGGTGCGCGGCAAGTCGTGCGGAGAGTCCGGCGAAGACGGGCCAGCCGTGGTGGAGGGCGCCGGGCCGGGTCGCGCCGAGCCCGTCGGCCGGGCTTCGGTAGTACTGCCCACCGGGCGTGACGGCCGAGTCCACCAGAACCACGTCGAGCCCGTGATCGGCCGCGGTGACGGCGGCGGCCAAGCCGGCCGGTCCCGCGCCCACCACGGCGAGTCCGGCGCAGTCCACGTCCCGTGGCCGGCGTTCATCTGTCGAGTGCGGCATGCCCGTCGCCCTCCTGTGTGGTGACGGCGTCGCCGGGGCGGGCGGGAAGCAGGCACGCACGCTGGTTCGGCCGGCCGTTGACCGTGGCCAGGCAGTCGTAGCAGGCACCGATGCCGCAGAAGGCTCCCCGCGGCCGGCCGTGGACCCTGGTGGTGCGCCAGGTCAGGATGCCCGCCGACCAGAGTGCGGCGGCGATGCTCTGGCCCGGCAGTCCACGAACCGGGCGCCCGTCGAAGGTCAGCTGGAATTCCGGTTCGGGCTGCGCCGCGACGAGCTCGGCCGGGGTACGTGCGCGTGTACGTCTCACAGGGTCCTCCCCTGGGGCACTTGAGAGCCCCCTTCGCAGTCATGTGACATGGCACGTGGTGTCGAACCGGTCCGGGGCGAACGGTCCGAGATCGAGTACCGGCTGCCGCGCGGCGATCGCGTCGGCGATCAGCAGTCCGGTCGCGGGGGCCAGCCCGATCCCGGCTCCTTCATGGCCGCAGGCGTGGAAGAGGCCTGGCACCCGGGGGTCCGGGCCGATCGCCGGCAGATGATCGGGCAGGTAGGGACGGAACCCGTGGTAGGCGCGCATCACCCGCACATCCGCCAGTACAGGGAACAGCGCAGCGGCCTGGGCAGCCAGCTGGGCGACCACCGGAACCGACAACGTCCGGTCGAAGCCGACCCGTTCGCGGCTGGCTCCGATCAGCACCGGCCCCGAGGGGGTTCCCTCCACCACGGGCGAGGTCTGCAGCGCCGCGGACCCGCTCGACACATCGGCAACGTACTCCGCCGCATAGACCTTGTGCCGGATCAGCCGCGGCAACGGCTCGGTGACGAGCACGAATCCCCTGCGCGGCAGGACCGGCAGGTCCACTCCGGCCAGTGCGGCCAGGTCACCGCCCCAGGTGCCCGCCGCGTTGACAACCACCGGGGCACTCAGTTCGCTCCGTGCGGTGCGCACCCCGCGTACGGCGCCCACCCGGTCCCTGAGTATCCCGACGACCTCCTCCCCCAGGCACAGGCGTGCCCCTGCGCGACCGGCTGCTCGCAACAACTCAGCTGCAGCCAAGGCTGGTTGAACCTGGGCATCCTGCGGGTAGTGGCATCCTCCGGCGAGGTGCGGTGCGAGGTGAGGCTCGACATCGCGGAGCCGGTCGGATGTGACGTGGTGCGCCTCGACTCCGGCTCCCCTCTGGCCGGCGGCCGTCGCGGACAGGGTGGCGAGGGAGTCCTCGGACGCCGCCACGACCAGGCCGCCCTTCAGCTCGTACTCGATGTCCGCGGGCAGCTCTTCCGACAGTCGGCGCCACAAGGAGGCGGAGAGCAGGGCCAGTTCCAGTTCGGGTCCTGACGCTTTGTCGGAGACCAGGAGGTTGCCCTCCCCGGCTCCGGTAGTGCCTCCGGCGACCGGCCCGCGGTCGACGACGGCTACGGACAGTCCGGACCGGGAGGCGTAGTAGGCGCAGGCGGCACCAACCACTCCGGCCCCGACGATGACGACATCCAGGGGCTGTCTCATGAGCACGGCAGTAATATGTCACATTGCTTCGAGGTCGCCAAGGGCGTACGCAGAGCCAGTTGATCAACCATCACCCCCTCGCACCGCTCGCAGGGATGCCGGTTCCGCCGCCGGGGAAGTGGAGCCTTGGACACCCCAAGGCACCGACCCCGAGGAGCCGTGATGCACGACGACCGCACTCTGGTGGAGGACCGCCTCGAACGGGCCCTGCACCAGTTCATCCGCCCCGCCCAGTACCCGGTCCGGACCCCGCTCGCCCTCTCCGTCCGGCACATCCCCGGCGAACCCGTACCGGCGGCCCAGGCACTGGAAGAAACCTACGAGCCGTTCAGTACAGGTACGGAGTGGGGCAAGCCGTGGTCCACCAGCTGGTTCCGGCTGAAGGGGACGGTGCCCGAGGACTGGGCGGGCCGGCGCGTCGAGGTGGTCGTCGACCCCGGCTTCTCCGGTCAGGGGCCCGGATTCCAGGTCGAGGGGATGCTGTACGACATCACGGGCGTCCCGCTCAAGGGCGTCCATCCGCGAAATCGGCATCTGACGGTCGCTTCCCCGGCCGCCGGTGGTGAACCGGTCTCGTTGCTCCTGGAGGCGGCGGCCAACCCGGCGGTTCTGGAGCACGGCTTCGCGCCGACGCCGCTCGGGGACGTACTTACGGCGGGTGACCGGCCCCTTTACCGGTTCGCCTCCGCGGACCTCGCCGTGCTGGACGAAGAGGTCTGGCATCTCGTTCTGGACATCGAGGTGCTCTCCGAGCTGATGCGGGAACTGCCCGTCGACCGTTCACGGCGGCACGAGATCCTGCGGTCGCTGGAGCGCATGCTCGATGCGCTGGATCTGCACGATGTGGCGGGCACGGCGCGAGCCGGCCGGGACCAGCTGACCCAGGCGCTGTCCCGGCCGGCGTCAGCAAGCGCGCACCGGATCTCGGCCGCCGGGCATGCGCACATCGACTCGGCATGGCTGTGGCCGCTGCGCGAGACGGTGCGCAAGGCCTCACGCACCTTCGCCAATGCCACCGCGCTGGCCCAGGACTATCCGGAGCTGGTCTTCGCCGCTTCGCAGGCCCAGCAGTACGCCTGGGTGAAGGAGCATCAGCCGCACATCTGGGAGCGGATCAAGCAGGCCGTGGCGGACGGGCAGTGGGCTCCTGTGGGGTCGATGTGGGTGGAGTCCGATGCCAATATGCCAGGCGGTGAGGCGCTGGCCCGGCAGATCGTGCACGGCAAACGGTTCTTCGAGCAGGAGCTGGCGGTGGACACGGAGGAGATCTGGCTGCCGGACTCCTTCGGCTACACGGCCGCCTTCCCGCAGCTGGCCCGGCTGGCAGGGGTGAAATGGTTCCTGACGCAGAAGCTGTCCTGGAACCAGAGCAATAAAATGCCACATCACACCTTCTGGTGGGAGGGCATCGACGGGACCAGGGTCTTCACTCACTTTCCGCCCGTGGACACCTACAACGCACAGCTGCAAGGCAGCGAACTCGCCCATGCAGAAAGAAACTTCGCGGAAAAGGGGCTGACGACCAGCTCCCTCGTCCCGTTCGGCTGGGGGGACGGAGGGGGCGGTCCGACCCGCGAGATGCTGGAGAAGGCGCGCAGGCTCAGGAATCTGGAGGGTTCGCCAAGGGTCGAGATCGAGAGACCGTCGGCGTTCTTCGTGGCGGCCGAGGAGGAGTACGGGCCGCGGGCACCGGTCTGGTCGGGCGAGCTGTATCTGGAGCTGCACCGGGCCACTTACACCACTCAGGCCAAGACCAAGCAGGGCAACCGACGCAGCGAACACCTGCTCCGTGAGGCAGAGTTGTGGGCCACCGCGGCGGTGCTGCGGACTCCCGGTCACCGTTATCCGTACGAGGCACTGGACCGGCTGTGGAAGACGGTGCTGCTGCATCAGTTCCATGACATCCTGCCGGGCTCGTCGATCGCCTGGGTGCACAGGGAGGCACGCGAGACATACGAACGGGTGCGGGAGGAGCTGGCCGATCTGGTGGCGGAAGCGGTGGCGGCGCTGGGCCGGGCCGAGGGTCTCGTGGCGCTCAACTCATCGCCGTACCACCGCAGTCAGGTGGTCGAGCTGGACGCCGAGGCGAGCGCGGTGCTGCCCTCCGGCGCGCATGTGCAGCCGCTGGGCGACGGGCGTACGGCGGTGCTGACCGAGACACCCGGGCTGGGCGCGGGTCTGCTGGACGGTTCGGCGATTCCGGAACACGCGGTCACGGCGACCGGTTCGGCGGACGAAGATTTTGTACTCGACAACGGGCTGCTGCGGGTGACGGTCGACGGCGACGGGTTGATCGCCTCAGTCCGCGATCTCGGCGCGGGGCGGGACGTCCTCGCTCCCGGTCACCGGGCCAACCTCCTCCAGCTGCATGCGGACCATCCCAATCACTGGGACGCCTGGGACATCGACCGCCACTACCGCCGCACCCGCACCGACCTCACCCACGCCGACTCCGTCGAACTGGTCGAGGAGGGGCCGTTGCGGGCCGCCGCCCGTGTGACGCGTTCGTTCGGGGCGTCCCGCATCGTGCAGGAGATCCGGCTGACTGCGGGCAGCCATCGGATCGACATCGACACCGAGGTGGACTGGCGGGAGTCGGAGAAGGTCCTCAAGGCGTCGTTCCCGCTCGATGTGCACGCCGAACGGTCCACGGCCGAAATTCAGTTCGGGCACGTCCACCGTCCCACACACGACAACACCAGCTGGGATGCGGCCCGTTTCGAGATCTGCGCCCATCGCTGGCTGCGGGTCGCCGAGCCGGGGTACGGCGTCACATTGCTCAACGACTCGACGTACGGGCACGAGGTGACCCGGACCCCGCACGGTTCGGGTCTCGGCACGACCGTACGGCTGACGCTGCTGCGCGCCCCGCACAGCCCGGACCCGGAGACCGACCTCGGTACGCACCGGTTCAGGTACGCGCTGGCGCCGGGCGGTGAGGTCACAGATGCGGTACGGGAGGGGCTGGCGCTCAATCTGCCATTGCGGGCGGCCGTTGCGCCGGCCCTTCCGTCTCTGATCAGCACCGGGCATCCTGCGGTCACGGTGGAGTCGGTCAAGCTCGCCGAGGACCGCAGCGGGGATGTGATCGTGCGGCTGTACGAGTCGGCGGGCGGGCGCGCCGAGACGACACTGCGGGTCGGATTCCCCGTCGTACAGGCCCGGATCACCGACCTGCTGGAACGGCCGCTGCACGAGGCGGACACCGATGAGCACGGTCTCGTACTGTCGCTGCGGCCGTTCCAGATCCTGACGGTCCGACTGACCCCGGTCTGAGGGCCTGTCGGGTGGCTGGTCGTGCGTGAAGTGTGACGGTTGTGATCTGCCTTCCGGGCATGGCGACGGCCCCGGAATATCACGTGGCCCCTACGCTCAGGCTCGACCCGGAAGCGCCTGCGCCGGCCTGACCCTCTACGCGGTCCTCCGCGCACTTCAGGCCCTCCTGGACCGGCGCCTGCTCGATATGCGGCCAATCCGCACCGACACCAGAACCACACCACAGGACCTGACAAAGCCCTACTGGAGGGGTGTGACGTACGCCCCGGAGATGCCCCCGTCGACGAGGAAGTCGGTGGCGTTGACGAACGAGGAGTCGTCGCTCGCGAGGAAGGCGACGGCTGCCGCGATCTCCGTGGCTTCGGCGAACCGCCCGACCGGGATGTGCACGAGCCTGCGGGCCGCGCGTTCCGGATCCTTGGCGAACAGCTCCTGGAGCAGCGGGGTGTTGACCGGTCCCGGGCAGAGCGCGTTGACCCGGATGCCTTCGCGGGCGAACTGCACACCGAGCTCGCGGGACATGGCGAGGACGCCGCCCTTGGACGCGGTGTACGAGATCTGGCTGGTGGCCGCTCCCATGATCGCGACGAAGGACGCGGTGTTGATGATCGAGCCGCGGCCCTGGCGCCGCATGTAGGGCAGGGCGGCCTTGCAGCAGAGGTAGACGGAGGTGAGGTTGACGTCCTGGACGCGCTTCCATGCCTCCAGGCCCGTGGTGAGGATGGAGTCGTCGTCGGGCGGGGAGATGCCCGCGTTGTTGAAGGCGATGTCGACGGAACCGTAGGTGTCGAACGCGGTCTTGAAGAGCGCCTCGACCTGTTCGGGGTCGGTGACGTCGACGCGTACGAACGTGCCGCCGACCTCCTCGGCCGCGGCCTTGCCCGCGTTCTCGTCGATGTCGCCGCAGACGACGTTGGCACCCTCCGACGCCAGGCGGCGTGCGGTGGCCAGGCCGATACCGCCGGCGGCTCCGGTGATGACGGCGGTGCGGCCGGCCAGGCGGCGGCAGATGTTCTCGCTGTCGATGGTGGTCATACCGGCTCAGGCCTCCGTGCTGATGAAGACGTTCTTGGTTTCGGTGAATGCGGCAAGCGCGTCGGGGCCGAGTTCCCGGCCGAGTCCAGACTGTTTGTAGCCGCCGAACGGGGTCCAGTAGCGGACGCTGGAGTGGGAGTTGACGGAGAGGTTCCCGGCCTGGACCGACTGCGAGACGCGCAGCGCGCGGCCGACGTCGCGGGTCCAGATCGAGCCGGCGAGGCCGTACTCCGTCGCGTTGGCGAGCCGGACGGCATCGGCCTCGTCCTCGAAGGGAAGGACGACAGCGACCGGCCCGAATACCTCTTCGGTGGCGACGGGTGAGTCCGGGCGGGCGTCGGTGAGGACGGTCGGCGGGAACCAGAAGCCGGGCCCTTCGGGTGCTTTGCCGCTGAGGGCGGTCGCGTCCTCGGGGACGTATCTGCGCACCCGTTCCAGTTGCGCCCGGGAGATCAGCGGGCCCATCTGGGTGTTCTCGTCGGACGGGTCACCCACGACGACCGATTCGATGGCGGGGGCGAGGAGTTCCAGGAAGCGGTCGTACGCGGATCGCTGGACCAGGATGCGGGTGCGGGCGCAGCAGTCCTGGCCCGCGTTGTCGAGGAACGCCATGGGTGCGGCGGCTGCGGCGGCCTCGATGTCGGCGTCGGCGAAGACGATGTTGGGGCTTTTGCCGCCGAGTTCGAGGGTCAGCCGCTTCACGCGCGCGGCGCACCTGGCCGTGATCTGTTTGCCGACACGGGTCGAGCCGGTGAAGACGATCTTGGCGACGCCGGGGTGCTCGACGAGGGCGTTGCCCGCCACATCGCCCGCGCCGGGCAGCACCTGGAAGAGATGCTCGGGAAGGCCCGCTTCCACGGCCAGACGGGCGAGCCGCAGTGCGGTGAGCGGGGTGGTTTCGGCGGGTTTGAGGATGACGGCGTTACCCGCGGCGAGGGCGGGGGCGGTGCCCCAGGCGGCGATCGGCATGGGGAAGTTCCACGGGGCGATCACGCCGACGACACCGAGGGGTTCGAGCAGAGTGAGGTCGATGCCGCCGGGGACCGGGATCTGCCGGCCGCTCAGCCGCTCCACTCCCCCGGCGGCGAAGTCGAGCAGATCTCGGACGTTGCCCGCCTCCCAGCGGGCGTTGGAGAGGGTGTGCCCGGCCTCGCGGACCTCCAGCCGGGCGAGTTCCTCGCGGTTCTCGTCGACGACGACGGCGAAGCGGCGCAGCAGCCGGGCGCGGTCGGCGGGGGCGAGGGCGGACCAGGTGCGCTGGGCGGCGGCGGCCCGGACGACTGCCGCGTCGACCTCGGCGGCGGTGGCGGCCGGGACGGTCGCGACGACTTCCTCCGTCGCGGGGTCGAGCACCAGGTGCTCGGTGATCCCGGCGGGCTCGGTGATCTCGGTGGTCACGTCGTGCCTCACAGACGTTCGAAGGAGCGGCGGAGCTCCCAGTCGGTCACTGCGGCGTCGAAGGCGTCGAGTTCGACGCGCGCCGTGTTGCGGTAGTGCGCGACGACCTCCTCCCCGAAGGCCGCCTTCGCCACTTCGCTCCGCTCCCAGAGTTCGGCGGCTTCACGGAGCGTGGTGGGGACGTGGTCGTACGCGGCGGTGTAGGCGTTGCCCTCGCACGCTTCGGGGAGTTCGAGTTTCTGATCGATGCCATGGAGGCCGGCGGCGATCAGTCCGGCTACGGCGAGGTGCGGGTTGACGTCGCCGCCGGGCAGCCGGTTCTCGAACCGCATCGCCCGGCCGTGGCCGACGACGCGGAGCGCGCAGGTGCGGTTGTCGTGGCCCCAGGCGACGGCGGTGGGTGCGAACGAGCCGGGCTGGAAGCGTTTGTACGAGTTGATGTTCGGCGCGTAGAGGAGGGAGAACTCCCGCAGGGCGGCGAGCTGTCCGGCGAGGAAGTGGCGCATCACCGGGGACATGCCGCCGTCCTCGCCCACCATGAGGTTGCGCCCGTCGGCGTCCTGGAGCGAGAGGTGGATATGGCAGGAGTTGCCCTCGCGCTCGTTGAACTTGGCCATGAAGGTGAGCGCGACGCCCTCCTGGGCGGCGATTTCCTTGGCGCCGGTCTTGTAGACGGCGTGCTGGTCGCAGGTGACCAGGGCCTCGTCGTACCGGAAGACGATCTCGTGCTGGCCGGGGTTGCACTCGCCCTTGGCGGACTCGACGGTCAGGCCCGCGGCAGCCATCTCGTTGCGGATGCGGCGCAGCAGGGGCTCGATGCGGCCGGTGCCGAGGACCGAGTAGTCGACGTTGTACTGGTTGGCGGGGGTCAGATCGCGGTAGTTGCGGTCCCATGCCTGTTCGTAGGTGTCCTTGAAGACGATGAACTCGAGCTCGGTGCCCGCATGGGCGGTGAGTCCGTGCTCGGCGAGGCGCTGCAGCTGGCGGCGGAGGATCTGGCGGGGTGCGGCGACGACGGGCGAGCCGTCCTCCCACGCGAGGTCGGCGATGACCATGGCGGTGCCGTCGTTCCAGGGGATCCGGCGCAGGGTCGTGAGGTCGGCGTGCATGGCGAAGTCGCCGTATCCGCGCTCCCAGGAGGACATCGCGAAGCCGTCGACGGTGTTCATGTCGGTGTCGACGGCGAGCAGGTAGTTGCAGCCCTCGGTGCCGTGCTCCATGACCTCTTCGAGGAAGAAGGCGGCGGCGAACCGCTTGCCCTGCAGCCGTCCCTGCATGTCGGGGAAGGCAAGCACGACGGTGTCGATCTCACCGCTCTCGACGAGAAGCCGTAACTCCTCGACCGCGAGCGAGGGTGTGCGGTCTGCCACGGGAAGATCCTCCTTCGGTCAGCCGGAAGTCATAAGGTAGGGGTGAGAACCATTGTTGGGAAGGGATGCCGGGACGTGGCGGAGGGAAGCGAGCCCATCGAGGGAGTGCAGCCGGCGCTGCGGCCTGTCCTGCGGCCCGTGCGGGCGGGCAACGGCTTCGAGGAAGCACTCGAACAGATCCTGCAGGTGGTCAGGCTCGGCCTGGTTCCGGGCGGCGGGCGGCTGCCCGCGGAGCGCGAGCTCGCCGAGCGGCTCGGGATCAGCCGCGTCACCCTGCGGGAGGTCCTGAAGGTGCTGCAGGACCAAGGGCTGGTGGAGAGCAGACGGGGAAGGTACGGCGGTACGTTCGTGCTCCCGCGCACCGGCAGCCCCGGCGAGGACGAGCTGCGTCGCCGGGTGGCGGCCGTCGACGTCGAGGACGTCCTGCGCTTCCGCGAGGTGCTGGAGACCGGGGCGGCCGAGCTGTGCGCCACGCACGGGTTGACGGACAAGGGCGCGGAACGGCTGCGTACGGCTCTGGCTGCGACACACGATGCGCCTCTGCCCGACTACCGCAGGCGCGACACACTTCTGCACCTGACACTGGCGGAGCTGTCCGGATCCGCCACGCTGGCAGCGCGGTACGCGGCCGTCCGGGCCACGGTGAACGACCTGCTGGACTGCATACCGCTGCTCGTGCGGAACCTGGAGCACTCGCAGCATCAGCACACCGCGTTCGTCGGAGCGGTGCTCGACGGGGACCCCGAGGCGGCACGCGCCCTGATGCGCGAACACTGCGCGGGCACGGCGGCACTGCTGCGCGGATTTCTGGCCTGACCGCTTGCGCGGCAGCCCGCCGAAACGAAAAGGTATTTCTCAGCACCATTGAACCGGGTCCGCCCGCAGGCGGCCGACCGGAGGGCCCCGCCATGTCCGTACCGCTCATCGGCGTCACCACCTACTTGGAGCCCGTCGCCCGCTGGGGTGTCTGGGAACTGCCCGCTGCCCTGCTCCCGTCCGCCTATCCGTGGCTGGTCCAGCGCTCCGGCGGCCTCGCCGCCCTGCTGTCGCCGGACGACCCGGAACGGGCGGCGGCGGCCGTGGCCCGGCTGGACGGGCTCGTCATCGCGGGCGGCAACGATGTCGAGCCCGTGCGCTACGGCGCGGAGCGCGATGCCCGGACGGGGCCACCGGCTCACGAACGCGACGCGTGGGAGCTGGCCCTGCTCGGCGCCGCCCTGCAGTCCGGCACGCCGGTGCTCGGCATCTGCCGCGGCATGCAGCTGCTGAACGTGGCGCTCGGCGGCACCCTCACCCAGCACCTGGACGGGCACACCAACCCGCTCGGCACGCCCGGCGTCCTCGGCGAGCACCCGGTGACACCGGTTCCGGGAACCCTGTACGCGTCGATCGTGCCCGAGGAGTCCTCCGTACCGACCTACCACCACCAGGCCGTGGACATGCTCGCCCCTGACCTGGTCGCATCCGCCCATGCGGCGGACGGCACGGTCGAGGCGGTCGAACTGCCGGGGGCACGGTGGGCGCTGGGGGTGCAGTGGCATCCGGAGATGGGGGACGACCTGCGGGTGATGCGTGCACTGGTGGCGGCGTCCATGCGGGGCTGACCGTGTACCGCTCGACGGATCGGCGGGCTACGGCGTGCGCCGTCCGAGCCGGCCGCGCAGCCACCCCGGCGCCGTAGCCCCTGCGCACCCTGGAACGCCCGCACGGTCGGCAGCCCCGGCGGGTCCGGCATCAGCGAGTGTGCGACGAAGTAGCCGGCGAGCGCGGCAAGTACGGCATTCGCACTGCCCGGGTCGGCGGCGCGCCCCAGCAGGTGGGTGGTGAAACACCGTGTCCGGGTCGCCAGTCCGGTGTTCGAGGGCGGGGCGGCAACCGGACGCCCCGGCCCCCGCCCGCTACCGCACTACGCCTCGCGCGCCGTCAGCGCGAGCAGGTCGCGGGCCGGGCCCGTGGGACGGCGCCCCGAGGGCCAGACCGCCCTCAGTTGGCGTCGGAGCCGTACCCCCGCCACGGGGACCTTCACCAGCCGCCGCGAGGACAGCTCCTCCCCCAGTGCCAGTTCGCTCAGCACGCACGGTCCCGCCCCGCTCTCCGCCGCTCCCTTCACCGCGGTCGTCGAGGAGAGTTCGAGCAGTGGCTGGGCCAGGCCGCCGTACACGGCGAGGGCCGCGTCCAGGACCTGGCGGGTGCCGGAGCCGTGCTCGCGCAGGATCAGCGGGGCCGCGGCCAGTTCCTGCGAGGTGAGCGGTCGGCGGCTCGTCATCGGGCATCAGGCGGCCCTGGCGCTGGATGTGGTGCTGTACACGGCGGGCACGGTGATCGGTCTTGCCGCCGCGGTCGCGATTCCGTATCTGATGGTCGTACGCCACCGGGTGGAGCCCGGCACGGCGTCGCCGGTGTGGCTGCTGCCGGTGGTGGCCCCTATGGTCTCCGCGGCGCTCGGTCCGCTGCTGGTGCCGGAGCTGCCCGCCGGTCAGTGGCAGGAGGCGATGCTGCTGGCCTGTTACGCGATGTTCGGTCCGAGTCTGCTGGCCACACTGGTGATGCTGCCGCTGATCTTCGCCCGGCTCGTCCACCAGGGCCCGCTGCCGCTCGCGCTGACGCCCACGCTGTTCCTGGTCCTCGGCCCGCTGGGTCAGTCGACGACCGCGGTCAATCAGCTCGCCGACGTGGCGCCCGGCGCGATCGGGGCGCCCTACGCCTCGGGGTTCGAAGCGTTCGCCGTGCTGTACGGGGTGCCCGTGATGGGGTTCGCGCTGATGTGGCCGGCGCTGGCCGTCGCGCTGGTGGTGCGGGCCGTACGGAACGGCATGACCTTCAGCATGATGTGGTGGGGCTTCACCTTCCCGGTCGGTACGTGCGTCACAGGCGCCGCGGGTCTGGCCCGGCACACCGGTCTCACGGCATACACCTGGCTGGCCGTCGCGCTGTACGTGCTGCTCGTGACGGCATGAGCGGTGGCCGGGCTCCGGACGCTGCGCGGGCTGCTCAGCGGAGCGCTGCTCGCAGCGCCGCAGGCGCCTGCGCCAGCGACGGCCCGTACCACGTGAGGAACCGCCCGTCGACGAGTACGGCGGTCAGTGCGGGGAACGCTTCTGGCCCGTCGTCCGCGGTGAAGCGGTACGGCTCGTCGGGCAGGACGACCAGATCGGCGCCCGCCGTGTTGAGTGTGTCGAGCGGGATACGGGGATAGCGCTCGACGTGGTCCGCGTAGACGTTCTCGACGCCCAGCCTGGCCAGCAGATCTCCGGCGAAGGTGTCGCGGCCCAGCACCATCCAGGGCCTGCGCCAGACGGGCACGACCGCACGGCGCGGGGCGCGGGGTGGCGGGAGCGCGGCCCAGGCGGCCTCGGCCTCGTCCAGCCAGCGCGGCCTGACCTGTCCGCAGGCGGTGACCAGGACCCGGTCCAGTTCCTCGAAGGCCTGGTCGAGCGTGCGGATCTCGGTGACAAGCACCTCGATCCCGGCGGCCCCGATCGCCACGAGGTCGGGTTCGCGGTTCTCCTCCTCGTTGGCGACGACCAGATCGGGCCGGAGCGCGACGACCGCCGCCACGTCGGGATTCTTGGTGCCGCCGATACGGGCGGCACTCAGGCCGGCCGGGTGGGTGCACCAGTCGGTGACTCCGACCAGCAGGCCGGGGGCGGTGACGGCGACGGCCTCGGTGAGCGAGGGAACCAGGGAGACAACTCGCACAGCGGAAAACCCCTCTCAGCGACGCGGGTCGAAGGTGGCGTCGATGTGCTCGGCGACCGCGACGACCAGCAGCCGCGTACCGGGCATCGTGGCCCGCCAGCGGTGCCGCACCCCACCGGACAGGAACAGGGTGTCGCCCTGCTCCAGCCGGTACGCCTGCCCCTCGGCCTCCACCTCCGCGGCGCCCTGCACCACGTACATCAGTTCGTCGTTGCGGTGCTGGAACTCGCGCCCGAGGTCGAGTTCACCGGTGAACTCCAGGGCGCTGAGCTGATGGCGTCCGCGCACCACCCTGCGTGCCCCGTCGCCCTCGCCCGCCCGTACGACATCGACGGCACGCGCCGAGTCCGCGGCAGCGCGCAGTCGTACCGTGGTGGTCTCCAGGGCTTCGGCGACCCGGTCCAGGGACCGGGCGCTGGGCCGGGCCCGCTCGTTCTCGATCTGACTGAGGAACGGCACGGACAGACCACTGCGGGTCGCGACCGCGGCCAGTGTGAGCCCCAGGGATCTGCGCCGTCGGCGGACCGCTGCGCCCACGCGGAGTGCTTCCTTGTCATCCATGTCCGGCTCCCTCCCGACTCGTCATCCTTCCGGTTGCCAGCACATTACGCACACGGTTACGCAAGGTCGGCCGGTCGATGAACGTCTTCCGGACCGCCGGAAGGGGCGGGCCGCCGACGGCGCGCCCACCCCTTCCCATGCACAGGCCCTGCGGAGAGCCCTACTGCGGAGCCATCTTGTCCACGATGCCCGGGTTCGTCTCCATCCAGGCCTTCACGGCCTCTTCCTCATGGCCCGTACCGCGCTTCTGGATCTGGTTCTCCAGGCCGGCGAGCTGGTCCTCGCTCAGCTTGAAGTTCTTGAACCACTTCGTCAGCTGCGGGTACTGCTTCGGGAAGTCCTTGCTGGCGATGGTGTGCAGCCGGTCGCCGTTGCCGAATGCCTTCTCGGGATCCTTCAGCTTGGTCATGCCGAACTCGTTGTACGCCCAGTGCGGCGTCCAGAGCAGCACCGCGATGGGCTCCTTCTTGGCGTACGCGCGCTTCAGTTCGGCGAGCATGCCGGGCGTCGAGGAGTCGACAACCTTGTACTCCTTGTCCAGGCCGTACGTCGGCAGGACGTTCTTCTTGAGGTTCTCCATCGTGGCAGTGCCCGGCTCGATGCCGACGATCCGGCCCTTGAACTGCGAGGACTTGCCCTTGAGGTCGGCGAGGGACTTGACGTCCTTCACGTAACTCGGCACCGCGATCTCGATCGATGTCGGGCCGTACCACGAACCGATGTCGGTCAGCTGGGAGCCGTACTTGTTCCAGTAGTTCTTCTGGGTGTACGGCAGCCAGCCGTCGAACTGGACATCGATCTGGCCACGGGACATCGCGGTGTACATCGGACCGACCTCGAACTGCTTGAGGTTGATCTTGTAGCCGCGCTCCTCCAGGACCGCCTTCCACAGATACGTGGCGGCGATGTCCTCCTCCCAGGGGAACCAGGCCATCTCGACGGCGCGGTCGCGCTCGTCCTTGCCGCCCGCGTCCTTGGACGTATGGGCCTGGGCGACGGGCGTCCACTTGTCGGCGACGCCCGGGTTGGCCTTCAGCCAGGTGCGGACGGCCTCCTGCTCGTTGCCGGAACCGGCCTTCTGGATCTCCGCCTCGAGGCCGGTGAGCTGGTCCTCGCTCATCTTGAAGTTCTTGAGCCAGGTGCCGACCTCGGGGTTGTCGGCGGAGAAGCCCTTGCGGGCCAGGGTGTGGATGCCGTCGCCCTTGCCCCAGAGGTTCTTGGGGTCCTTGAGCTTGGTCAGGTCGAACTGGTTGTACGCCCAGTGCGGAGACCAGAGCGGCACGACGATCGGTTCCTTCTTGGCGTACGCGCGCTTCAGCTCGGCCAGCATCGACGGCGTGGAGCCGTCGACGACCTTGTACTCCTTGTCCAGGCCGTAGCCCGGCAGAATCTTGTCCTTGAGCAGGCCCATCTCACCGGCGCTCGGCTCGATGCCGACGATCCGGCCCTTGAACTGCGAGGACTTGCCCTTGAGATCGTCCAGCGACTGGACGTCCTTCATGTACGAGGGGACGGCCAGCTCCAGCGAGGTGGGGCCGTACCAGGAGCCGATGTCCTCCAGGCGGTCCTGGTACTTCTCCCAGTAGCTGGCGTGGGTGACCGGGAGCCAGGAGTCGGTCTCGAAGTCGATCTGGCCGTTGGCCATACCGGTGTAGAGCGCGCCGGCCTCGTACTGCTTGACGTCGACCTCGAAGCCGCGCCGCTCCAGCATCTCCTTCCACAGGAAGGTGGAGGCGATGCCCTCGTCCCACGGGATGTAGCCCATGCTGATCTTCTTGCCCGCACCGATTTTCGAGCCGCCCGCGGTGGTTGCCTTGTCTGAGTCGGACGAGCCGAAGAGGCCCATGCCGCCCGCGACGAGTGCGAGGACGACGATGCCGACGACCGCGACGACGGGCTGCGGACGGTGGTTCCAGACCTTCAGTCCGCCGGCCATCGACTGCGCCCTGGCGAGGGCGCGGCGGGCGAGCGGGGAGACCTCGCGGCCGAGCGCGCCGGTCATCCGGTCCAGGTACATCGCCACGATGACGATGGAGATGCCCGCCTCGAAGCCGAGGCCGACGTCGACATTGCCGATGGCACGGTAGACGGCGCCACCGAGGCCGCCGCCGCCGACCATGCCGGCGATGACCACCATGGACAGGCCCAGCATGATGACCTGGTTGATGCCCGCCATGATCGTGGGCAGGGCGAGCGGCAGCTGCACCCGCAGCAGGGTGTTGCGCCGGGTGGTGCCGAACGCCTCGGCCGCCTCGACGAGTTCGCCGTCGACCTGGCGGATGCCGAGCTCGGTCATCCGGACACCCGGGGGCAGCGAGAAGATGATGGTGGCGATGATGCCGGGGACCACGCCGACGCCGAAGAAGATGACGCCGGGGATCAGATAGACCATGGCGGGCATGGTCTGCATGAAGTCCAGGACCGGCCGGGTCACCGCGCTGACGGTCTTGGAGCGGGACGCCCAGATGCCCAGCGGTACGGCCAGCACCAGCGCGATGATGGTGGCGACGAGCACCAGGGTGAGGGTGTCCATCGCTTCGTCCCACAGCTCGACGGAGTCGATAGCGGCGAAGCCGACGAAGGCGAGCACACCCGCGAGCAGACCACGCAGCCACCAGGCGATGACGGCGACGATGCCCGCGAAGAGCAGCGGTGCCGGGGCGGAGAGCACGGCGGCTATGCCGTCGAACATGCCACTGACGATCGAGCTGATCGCGTCGAACAGCCAGGACAGGTGGGTCTGCAGCCAGTCGACCGCGGAGTCGACCCAGTCACCGAGAGGAAGCCTAAACATTGGCCACCTTCTTCGTGCCGGCCACTGAAGGCATGACGTCCTGCGGGGCCTCGGTGGGGGTCATCGGCTCACCGAGGACGGCCAGCAGCCGGGCGCGCGGTACGACACCGACGAGCTCGCCCTTGGCATCGGTCACGGCGACCGCGACTCCACTCTGCGAGCAGGGCGTGAAGAGCTCGATGATCGGCGTGGACTCGGTGACGGTGGCCGGGGCGGCCCTGAGGACGTCGGCGGCGGTACGCAGTTCCTTGCCGTCGTCCGTGCTGGTACCCATGACGGTGTGCGGCTCGGCCATGATGGCGCCCGCGGTCAGCACCCGGGTCCGGTCGACGTCCTGGGTGAAGGAGGCGACGTAGTCATTGGCCGGGGTGACGAGGATGTCCTCGGCGGTGCCGAGCTGGACGATCTTCCCGTCACGCATCACGGCGATACGGTCACCGAGGCGCATGGCCTCGTTGAGGTCGTGGGTGATGAAGACGATGGTCTTCTTCAGGCGCTTCTGCAGTTCGAGCAGCTGGTCCTGCATGTCGCGGCGGATCAGCGGGTCGAGCGCGCTGAAGGACTCGTCCATCAGCAGCAGGTCGGCGTCGGTGGCCAGGGCGCGGGCCAGGCCGACACGCTGCTGCATACCGCCGGACAGCTCGTCGGGCCAGGACTTCTCCCAGCCGGCAAGACCGGTCAGTTCCAGCGCGTCGGCGGCGCGCTTGTCGCGCTCGGCGCGCGGCACACCCTGCACTTCGAGACCGTAGGCGGCGTTCTCCAGCACACTCCGGTGGGGGAAGAGCGCGAAGTGCTGGAACACCATGCTGATCTTGGAGGACCGGACATGGCGCAGTTCTGCGGGGCTCAGGGCGGTCAGGTCCTGGCCGTCGAACAGCACGCGTCCGGCTGTGGGCTCCAGAAGTCCGTTGAGCATGCGCAGCAACGTGGACTTTCCGGACCCGGACAGACCCATCACGACGAAGATCTGTCCCGGTTCGACGGTGAACGAGGCGTCGATCACCGCTGCGGTCGTTCCGTCGGCGCGCAGCTCGTCGCGGTCGGCGCCGCCTTCGAGCTTCTGCACGGCTTGATCGGGTCGTCTGCCGAACACTTTGTACAAGTGCTCAGCTTGCAGCCTTGACACATACACCTCGCGGGTTGAACCGAAAAACGGTCTGCCACCCCCTCCGGCAGACCGTGGAGCAGCGCGGATTCGGTCCGCATGGCACGAGCACTAGTTGAAACTGCTACGTGATCCGCTCCGGCTGCGCGCCTGCCCCGACTCAAACGAGCCAAACACAAGAGTGAGCCAGGTCACGCGTGAGCGGCCGTCGTCGGGGCTCGCCCCCACGCCCCGGTGTCCGCGACGGCGGGTGTCAGTGGGGTGCGGCATCATCGGGGTGTGACGCGACGCCTGATGCTCCTCGACACCGCTTCCCTCTACTACCGCGCCTACTTCGGGGTTCCCGATTCGGTGCGCGCCCCGGACGGGACACCGGTCAACGCCGTGCGCGGGCTGCTCGACTTCATCGGGCGCCTGGTGCAGGACCACCGGCCGGACGATCTGGTCGCCTGC
This sequence comes from Streptomyces sp. NPDC002785, assembly GCF_040295565.1. NCBI lineage: Bacteria > Bacillati > Actinomycetota > Actinomycetes > Kitasatosporales > Streptomycetaceae > Streptomyces > Streptomyces sp. NPDC002785. The sequence continues at coordinate 19,813 of NZ_JBEOVN010000124.1, forward strand.
ATGGACGCGGACTGGCGGCCGCACTGGCGGGTGGAGCTGATCCCTTCGTACAAGGCGCACCGCGTCGCGGTGGAGACCGCCGAGGGGCTGCCCGACGAGGAGGAGACCCCCGACACTCTGGCCCCGCAGGTGCCGATCATCGAGGACGTCCTCGATGCGCTCGGCATCGCCCGGGTCGGCGTCGCGGACTACGAGGCGGACGATGTGATCGGCACGCTCACCGGTCTGGCCACCGGCCCCGTGGACATCGTCACCGGTGACCGGGATCTCTATCAGCTGGTCGACGACGCCCGCAGGGTGCGGGTGCTCTACCCGCTGAAGGGGGTCGGCTCGCTCCAGCTGACGGATGAGGCGTGGCTGCGGGAGAAGTACGGGGTGGACGGCTCCGGGTACGTCGATCTGGCCCTGCTGCGCGGCGACCCGAGCGACGGACTGCCGGGCGTCCCCGGCATCGGCGAGAAGACAGCTGCGAAACTGCTGGACGCCTTCGGCGATCTGGCCGCAATCATGGCCGCAGTGGACGATCCGGCCGCCAAGCTGACACCCTCGCAGCGCAAGCGCCTCGACGAGGCCCGGGACTACGTGGCCGTCGCGCCGAAGGTGGTCCGTGTCGCCGGTGACGTACCCCTGCCGGAGTTCGACGCCGCGCTGCCCACCGAGCCGCGCGACCCCGCCGCCCTCGAAGCCCTGGCGAAGCAGTGGGGGCTGGGCGGTGCCCTGCAACGCCTGCTCTCCACACTGCGCGACTGAGGTGCTAGCTTAGGTAAGCCTAAGCACTCGGAGCAGGGAGAACCTTGTGGCAGAACGACCGGCACGACAGGCACCCGAGGCGCAGGGGGCCCACGTTCTGCGCACCGAGCGGATCACTCCTCACATGGTGCGCGTGGTGCTCGGCGGTGACGGCCTCGCCGGCTTCGGGCTCTCCGGGTTCACCGATCACTACGTCAAGCTCTGTTTCGCCCCCGAGGGCGCGGACTACGCGCACCCGTTCGACATGGCCCGCATCCGTGAGGAGCAGCCGCGGGAGCTGTGGCCCACCACCCGCACCTACACGGTGCGCTCCTGGGATCCGGTCACCCGGGAGCTGGCCATCGACTTCGTGGTCCACGGCGACGAGGGCCTCGCCGGACCCTGGGCGATGCGGGCAGCCCCGGGGGACCAGGTGACCTTCCTCGGCCCCGGCGGGGGCTACAGCCCGGACGCCTCGGCGGACTGGCACCTCCTGGCGGGCGACGAGAGCGCTCTGCCGGCCGTCGCCGCCGCCCTGGAGCAGATACCGGCGGGCGCGGTGGTGCACGCGTTCGTCGAGGTGGCGGACGCCTCGGAGGAGCAGAAGATCGTGACGCCCGACGGGGTCGAGGTGACCTGGCTGCACCGCGGGGAACGTCCGGTCGGCGAGGCGCTGACAGCCGCGGTGAAGGAGCTGGAGTTCCCGGCGGGCGAGGTCCAGGCATTCGTCCACGGCGAGGCGGGCTTCGTGAAGGAGATCCGCCGCCATCTGCGCCTGGACCGCCAGATCCCGCTCCCCCAGCTGTCCATCTCCGGCTACTGGCGGCTCGGCCAGAACGACGACGCCTGGCGCTCGGTCAAGCGCGAGTGGAACGCACAGGTGCAGCGCGAGCAGGAGAGCGCGGCGTAACACCGGCTAGCTCACTCGCGTATGCCCCGGTCACCGACCGGGGCATACGTGTTCCCGGGGTGCCGGCTCATCCACCGGCGGCACGCACCGCAGCCCCGTCGTCGCCGCCCGAACCCCCCTCGCCGTCGCCGCCGTACGCGCGCGAGGATGCGTCCACGTGCGCGAGCCGTCGCAGCGCGCTGAACATCGCCTCCCCCAGCACTGTGCCGACGACCACGCTCTCCACCAGGTCCTCGCGCGCCACCCGACCCCCCACGTACTCGAGGTCGGCCCGTGCGACCGGTTCGGCGGCGGCCGCGTAGTCGTCGAGCAGCTCGACGAACCCGCCGTGCCCGGCCCGTCGCAGTGCGACAATCACGCCGGCCAGACACTCGCCGGCCGGACTGTGCGTCTCGGCCCGCCAGCCGCGCCGCTCGACCAGCTCCGCCACCTCTTCGCGGGCACCGTCCAGCTCGGGCCCCGGCTCGCCCCCCTGCAACGGGGTGAGGCGCTTCGCCGTGACACCCAACACCTTGTGCACCGGCTGCTCCGGGTCCTCGACCGCCCGGAGCACATCACCGATGGCCGCGAGCGAGAGCCCACCGACATCCAGCAGGGCACGGATCAGCCGCAGCCTGCGCTCATGGCCGGAGTCGTAACTCGCCTGGTTCGGGCTGGTCAACTGCCCGGCGGGCAGCAGCCCTTCACGTACATAGAACTTGATCGTCGGTACCGGAACCCCGGACCTGCGACTCAACTCACCGATGCGCACCGCGTGTTCTTCCTTCCGTGCTTGCCAACCCCGGACCCATCATAGATAGTTCCACTATCAGATAGTGGGAAGTGCCACTATCCACTACCCATAATCAGGGGGGATTCTCATGTTTTCGTGGCGTTCATGGCACCGGCCACTAGTCCCAATGCCGTTCGGTTAGAGGTTCGATCTGCGGCGCAATGCTCGGCGTTTCGGCTGGTGATACGGGTGCAGCCCTTGTAGTGGTTCTCGGGTCCG
>NZ_JBEOVN010000125.1:0-22402 GCF_040295565.1 Streptomyces sp. NPDC002785
GGTTCCCCCTCCCGGGTGCCCGCGCCGACACGGTTTTTTCGTTGCGCAACAGCCGGACGCCGCATACAGAAGGGCCCATGGGCAATGACCATGGGCCCTTCGTCGGCTGAACGGCCGCCTGAGCTACTGCTCCCGGCGCAGGTTCGGCTTGAGGTCCTTGAACCGGGCCAGCAGCCCGTTCACGAAAGACGGGGAGTCATCGGTGGAGAACTCCTTGGCGAGCTGGACCGCCTCGTCGATCACCACTGCGTCCGGGGTCCCGTCCACCCAGATCAGCTCGTACGCACCGAGCCGCAGGATGTTCCGGTCGACGACCGGCATGCGGTCGATCTCCCAGTCCACGGCGTAGGTCACGATGAGGTCGTCGATCCGGTCCGCGTACTGCGCGTACCCCTCGACGAGCTCCATCGTGTACTCGGTGACCGGCGGCTGACGGTTGTCGGCCCGCGAGTGCCGCACCCAGTCCGCGAGGACCGTCTGCACGGACTCACCGCGCTGGTCGGCCTCGAAGAGGATCTGGAAGGCGCGTTTGCGGGCCTTGTTCCGGGCAGCCACGGTTAGCTGTTCACCCGGCCGAGGTAGTCGCCCGTGCGGGTGTCGACCTTGATCTTCTCACCGGTGGTGATGAAGAGCGGGACGCCGATCTCGTAGTCGGTCTCCAGCGTGGCGGGCTTGGTGCCACCGGTGGAGCGGTCGCCCTGAACGCCCGGGTCGGTGTGCTTGACGGTCAGCTCGACGGCGGCGGGCAGCTCGACGTAGAGCACCTCGCCCTCGTGCTGGGCGACGGAGGCGGTGAAGCCCTCGATCAGGAAGTTGGCTGCGTTGCCGACAGCCTTGCGGTCGACCATGAGCTGGTCGTACGTGTCCATGTCCATGAAGACGAAGTACTCGCCGTCCATGTACGAGAACTGCATGTCGCGACGGTCGATGGTGGCCGTTTCGACCTTCACGCCGGCGTTGAACGTCTTGTCGACGACCTTGCCGGAGAGCACGTTCTTGAGCTTGGTGCGCACGAAGGCCGGGCCCTTGCCGGGCTTGACGTGCTGGAACTCGACGACGGACCAGAGCTGGCCTCCGTCGAGCTTGAGCACCAGGCCGTTCTTGAGGTCGTTCGTGGAAGCCACGGTTGCGGAATCTCCTGGACTGAAGCTGGTGGAACGACCGAGGATGCGCGCTAGAGCGCGAGCAGCTCCTTGGTCGTAATGGTGAGTAGCTCGGGTCCGCCGTCCGCCTCGGGGCGCACGACGAGCGTGTCATCGATCCGGACCCCGCCCCGGCCCGGGAGGTGGACCCCCGGTTCGACGGTGACCGGCACACAAGCGTCCAGTTTACCCATGGCTGCAGGTGCCAGCTGCGGGTCCTCGTCGATTTCGAGGCCCACCCCGTGCCCGGTCCATGGTGCGACGCCCCCTCCGTGGCCCGCGGAGTCCAGGAGACAGCGGGCGGCACGGTCCACATCGCGGTAGGCGGCCCCCGGCACGAGAGCCTCGCGCCCGGCCCGCTGAGCGGCGAAAACCAGGTCGTAGAGCTCGATCTGCCAGTCGGCGGGCGTCGTCCCGATGACGAACGTACGGCCGATCTCACAGCGGTACCCACGATAGTTCGCGCCCAGGCAGACGGAAAGGAAATCCCCCTCCTCCACCCGCCGGTCCGAGGGGCGGTGCCGGCCCTGGCCGGAGTTCGGCCCGGTGGCTACGGAGGTGGCGAAGGCGGGACCGTCGGCGCCATGGTCCACCAGGCGGCGCTCCAGCTCCAGGGCGAGATGCCGTTCGGTGCGGCCCACCAGGATGGATTCGAGGAGTTCGCCCAGGGCCTGGTCGGTGATCTCGGCGGCGATCCGCAGACACGCGATCTCCTCCTCGTCCTTGACGACCCGCAATTGCTCCACGATGGCACCGAGATCGGCGAGCCGCAGCCGCGGGGCGACCGAACTCATGGCCCGGTGGCGGGAGACCGTCAGATGGTGTTCCTCGACGGCCAGGGACTCCGCACCGAAGGAGGCGGCCCGATCGGCGGCCGCGACCACCGGATCACCGTCGGTGGCCGGCATGAGTGACACCCGCAGCTGATCGTCGGTGCGCCCGTCGGCGGGGTCGCCGGTCGGGGCGTGGGGGCAGAGCAGGACGTCCTCACCGGGGCCGAGCAGCAGCACGGCGCCCGGGGGCGCTCCGCCCGCGAGATAGCGGACGTTGGCGGGGCGGGAGACCAGAGCGGCCGCGGATCCGACGGCGGCGCACCGGTCGCGGAGCAGCCCGCGGCGGACGGCGTACACGTCTGACATGTCACGAGCCTACGAGTGGTGGCGCAGGCCTGCTCGGTCAGCGCATCCGACCGGGGGCCGCGGTCGGATCCGTCACCGGACCGGGAACACCGCCCGATGGCAGTTCACCAGGCCGGAGGGCTGGCTATGGAGCGGGCGAGTATGTCGTCCAGGACGCGGGCGGTGGTCTCCACGTCGTACGTCGAGTTGTCGATGATCGGCAGTCCGGAGCCGTACCACCCGGCCATCCGGCCGTGGATCCGGGCCACCTCCTCGTCCGAGAGGCGGCGGTTCCCACTGCGGGCGGCGTTGCGCTCCAGCACGATCTCCAGGCCGGGCAGCAGAACGACGGGCAGCAGTCCGGGGCCGACATGGCGCTTCCAACCGCCGAGGCCGACGACCGGCCGGTCCGGGAAGACGGCGTCGTCCAGGATGCAGGAGATCCCATTGGCGAGGAAGTTGCGGGCGGCGAAGCCGCAGGTGCGACGGGCGAGGCGGTACTGGGCCTCGGAGTGGTCGTTCCACCCGGCCTGGGGGTCGGCGAAACCGGAGCAGACCCATTCGCGGACGTCGTCGAGGCTGACGTGGGCCGTGGGAACCCGGCGGCGGCTGGCCCAGAGTTTGGCCACGGTGGTCTTGCCCGCGCCCGCGGGGCCGATCAGGAGTACGGCGAGGGTCGCGCTGCCGGTGCCGGGCTCTGCGGGCGGCGCGGGCAGCGGGACGGGCCCGCCGGGCGGCAGCTGGACGTGCCCTGTGGTCTCCCTGGAGGGAGGCACCGGTGCGTGCTGCGGGGGTCCGTTCCAGCCCTGGGGCGTGGGAGGGGTGGTGGGCGGCGGCCCCGGCGGTCCGGGGCGCTGGGCCTGGTGCGTCCAGCCCGCAGGTCCGCTTCCGGGGCCTTGCGGCGGCGGCAGCGGGGCCCCCACTGCGTGCTGCATCCGGTGCCACTCCGTCTCGTACAGGCAACTGGCGCTGGTGGAACGGCAACCGTACCGTCCCCGGCCGCCACTGAGTGAACGGTCGGGAACGGTCCACAGTGCCCGGCGGCCGGCCGGCCGTCCGGTCACCGGTCCGTCAGCCGGACAACTCGTCCGCGAGGGCGCGCAGAGCGAGGCGGTAGGAGCCGATGCCGAATCCTGCCACGGTCCCCGTGGCGACCGGCGCGACCACGGAGTTGTGGCGGAATTCCTCCCGTGCGTAAGGGTTCGAGATGTGCACCTCGATCAGCGGGGCGGTGCGCTGGGCCGCCGCATCCCGCATTCCGTACGAATAGTGGGTGAAGGCCCCCGGGTTGAGAACGACCGGAAGCGAACCGTCCGCGGCTTCGTGGAGCCAGCGGATCAGCTCGCCCTCGTCGTTGGTCTCCCGGACGTCGACATCGAAGCCGAGCTCCTTGCCGAGGGCCTGACAGGTCTCGACGAGTCCGGCGTACGACGTGGCGCCGTACACATCGGGCTCGCGGGAGCCGAGCCGGCCGAGGTTCGGCCCGTTGAGGACGAGGACCCGGCGGGTCACGCCGACACCTCCCCGTAGGCTGCGAGCAGCACGGCCGGGTCGGGGCCCTCCAGCACCGTGGGCTTGCCGAGGCCGTCGAGAACGACGAAGCGCAGCAGCTCGCCGCGGGACTTCTTGTCGACCTTCATGTTCTCCAGCAGCTTGGGCCACTGGTCGCCGCGGTAGGTGAGGGGCAGTCCGACGGACTCCAGGACGGCGCGGTGCCGCTCGGCGGTGGCGTCGTCGAGGCGTCCGGCCAGCCGTCCCAGCTCGGCGGCGAAGACCATGCCGACGGAGACGGCCGCGCCGTGCCGCCACTTGTAGCGCTCGTTCTTCTCGATGGCGTGGGCCAGAGTGTGGCCGTAGTTGAGGATCTCGCGCAGCCCGGATTCCTTGAGGTCGCTGGAGACGACCTCGGCCTTGACCCGGATGGCGCGTTCGATCAGCTCGGCGGTGTGCGCTCCGGTGGGTGTACGGGCGCCTTCCGGGTCCGCCTCGATCAGGTCGAGGATCGCCGGGTCGGCGATGAAGCCGGCCTTGATGATCTCGGCCAAGCCGCTGACGTAGTCGTGAACGGGCAGCGAGTCCAGGGCGGCGAGGTCGCAGAGGACTCCGACGGGCGGGTGGAAGGCGCCGACGAGGTTCTTGCCCTCGGCGGTGTTGATGCCCGTCTTGCCGCCGATGGCCGCGTCGACCATGGCGAGCACGGTCGTGGGTACGGCGATCCAGCGCACCCCGCGCAGCCAGCTCGCCGCGACGAACCCGGCCACATCGGTGGTGGCTCCGCCGCCGACGCCGACGATGACATCGGTACGGGTGAAGCCGGTCTGCCCGAGCGCCTTCCAGCAGTACGCCGCGACCTCGACGGTCTTGGCCTCCTCGGCGTTCGGCAGCTGGATCGCGATGGCCTCGTAGCCCTGCTCGGCGAGGTCCTGACGGACCGCCTCACCCGTCTCGGCGAGCGCCTCGGGGTGCAGCACCGCGACCCGTTTGGCGCGGTCGCCGATGAGCGTGGGCAGCTCGCCGAGGAGCTGCCGGCCGACCAGCACCTCGTACGGGTCGGTGCCCGCGCTGCCGGCGATCTGGATACGGGTGGTGCCCTGCTCGGTCATACGTGTGTTCTCCACGCCGGGCGGGACGGGATCGTCCGTGCGCTCCGGCAGTTCCAGTGCGTCGAGGACCGCCTGGGCGACCTCTTCGGGGGTGCGCTCGTCGGTGGCGACGGTCGCCCGGGCCACCTCGGTGTACAGATGGCGGCGGGCGTCCATCAGCTCGCGCCACTGCCGGCGCGGGTTGACGGCGAGCAGCGGGCGGGCGGTGTTCAGACCGACCCGCTTGACGGCCTCCTCCACGTCCATCGAGAGATAGACGACGGGGTGGTCGGCGAGCAGTACGCGGGTCGTCTCGTCGAGCACGGCGCCGCCGCCGAGGGAGAGGACACCCGTGTGCTCGGCGACGGCGGTGTGCACCGCCTGTCGCTCCAGCTCGCGGAAGCGTTCCTCGCCCTCGTCGTAGAAGATCTCCGAGATCGGCTTGCCGGCCGTGGCGACGACGTCCGCGTCGGTGTCCCGGTAGGTGGTGCCGAGCCGGTCGGCGAGCAGTTCACCGACCGTGGACTTGCCGACGCCCATCGGGCCGACGAGGACGATCACCGGGCCGCTCATCGGATCTGCAGGTGGTCGAGGTACGACTGCACATTGCGGCGGGTCTCGGGGACGCTGTCCCCGCCGAACTTCTCGGCGACGGCGTCGGCGAGGATCAGGGCGACCATCGCCTCGGCGACGATGCCCGCGGCCGGAACGGCACAGACATCGGAGCGCTGGTGGTGGGCCTTGGCGGGTTCGCCGGTGACGACGTCGACGGTTGCGAGCGCGCGCGGCACGGTCGCGATGGGCTTCATCGCGGCGCGGACCCGTAGCAGCTCGCCGGTGGTCAGACCGCCCTCGGTGCCGCCGGAGCGGCCGGAGGCGCGCTTGATGCCGTCCTCGGTGACCAGGATCTCGTCGTGCGCCTTGGAGCCGGGGACCCGGGCCAGGTCGAAGCCGTCGCCGACCTCGACCCCCTTGATGGCCTGGATACCCATCAGGGCCGCGGCGAGCCGGGCGTCGAGACGGCGGTCCCAGTGGACGTGCGAGCCGAGGCCGACGGGCACTCCGTACGCCAGCACCTCGACGACACCGCCGAGGGTGTCGCCGTCCTTGTGGGCCTGGTCGATCTCGGCGACCATTTCCTTGCTCGCGTCGGCGTCCAGGCAGCGCACCGGGTCCGCGTCGAGCCTCTCGACGTCGGCGGGCGTCGGGTAGACGCCGTAGGGCGCCTTGGCCGCGGCCAGCTCGACGACATGGCTGACGATCTCGATGCCGGCGGTCTCCTTGAGGTACGACCGGGCGACGGTACCGAGCGCGACCCGGGCCGCGGTCTCCCGGGCGCTGGCGCGCTCCAGGATCGGCCGGGCCTCGTCGAAGCCGTACTTCTGCATGCCCGCGAGGTCGGCGTGGCCGGGCCGCGGGCGGGTCAGCGGGGCGTTGCGGGCCAGCGCCGCCAACTCCTCGGGGTCGACCGGGTCGGCCGACATGACCTGCTCCCACTTGGGCCACTCGGTGTTGCCCACCATCACGGCGACCGGAGAGCCCATGGTAAGACCGTGGCGCACCCCGCCGAGGAAGGTGACCTCGTCCTTCTCGAACTTCATCCGCGCACCGCGGCCATAACCGAGCCGCCGCCGGGCGAGTGCGTCCGCCACCATCTCCGTGGTGATCGGGACGCCGGCGGGAAGGCCCTCCAGCGTCGCCACGAGTGCGGGGCCGTGCGACTCTCCCGCGGTCAGCCAGCGCAACCTGCTCAACGGTGCTCCTCATGCTCGCGCCTGGAACTGCGACGACGCGACCGGGTGCGCGGCCCTGGCCCGCCGCCTTTGATCCTCCCACGGCCGGGGACGTGAACCGGTCGCCCGTCCAGCAGACGGACGCATCCCATCTGCGGGCGCAAGGGATCAGCGGGCGGCGAGCGCCGCTTCCCCGGCCTGTCGCATCGCCGCGAGCGGCGCGGGCAAACGGCCCGTCATCTGCTCGACCTGGAGGACGGCCTGGTGAACCAGAAGGTCGAGACCTCCGACGACTGCGCCGTTACGGGCCGCCCAGGCGGCGGCGAGTCCGGTCGGCCAGGGATCGTACAGCACATCGAAGAGCGTTCCGGGCCGGTCCGGTACGGCATCGGTCAGCGCGTCCGTGGCACCGGCCGGGGTGGTGGCGATGACCAGCGGGGCGTGCAGCGCCTGCTCGGCCTTCGCCCAGTCGGAAATCCGGACGTCGACGCCGAGGCGTTCGCCCCAGCCGAGCATCTCCTGGCCCCGTTCCCTGCTGCGGACGTACGCCGTGACCGGTCCCGAACAGATCTCGGACAGCGCGGCGAGCGCCGAGGAAGCGGTCGCTCCGGCACCGAGCACGGCGGCGGAGTCGGTCTTCTCCACACCACGTTCGCGCAGCGCGGCGATCATGCCGGAGATATCGGTGTTGTCCCCGATCCGCCGGCCGCCCTCGGTGAGGACCACCGTATTGACCGCCTCCACCGAGGACGCGGTCTCGCTGATGGAGTCCAGCAGCGGGATGATCGCACGCTTGAGCGGCATGGTCAGGGAGAGCCCGGCCCAGGTGGAGTCGAGCCCCTGGACGAAACCGGGGAGCGCGGCCTCGTCGATCTCGAAACGGTCGTACGACCATCCGGTGAGACCGAGCTCTTGGTACGCGGCCCGGTGCAGGACCGGAGAGAGCGAGTGGGCAATGGGCGAGCCGAGGACGGCTGCCCGGCGAGGCCCGTCAGCCGAGGCCATGCTGTTCCTTGAACTTCTTGTTGAGCTTCTCGTGGTCGGCGGCCGTCTTGGTGAACTGGGTCTTCTTGCCGTCGAGCGAGATGAAGAACATCCACCCGTCATCAGTGGGATTGAGCGTAGCTCGCAGGGCTTCCTCACCCGGATTGCTGATCGGACCCGGCGGAAGGCCCTCGTGGTAGTAGGTGTTGTAAGGGTCCGGATTGCTCAGGATCTCACTCGACCCGATCTTGATCTTGCTCTGGTTCTTGAGGTAATTGAATGCGGAGTCGAATTGAAGCTTACGGTTCGTGACCGTGTTGTTCGGCTTCAAGCGGTTGTAGGCGACTTCAGCCATCTTACGGAAGTCGTCGTGTGTGAGGCCCTCCGCCTGGACCAGGCTGGCGACAGTGAGGACCTGCCAGGGACCGTCCAGGTTGTACTTCTTGGCCGTCCCCTCGAGGTCGAGCTTGCCGTACTCCTCGTTGGCGCGGGAGACCATTTTCTTCAGGATCATCTCCGGCTTGGTTTCCTTGGTGACCGGATAAGCGGCCGGGTACAGGAATCCTTCCAGCGGGTCCTTTATATCCTTGTCATTCCTCGCCCAGTCAGGCAGACCGAGGCCGGATGCCTTGGACGTGGCAATTCCCTTGGTCGTTCCCTTTTTGAGGCGCAGCTTCTTGTCGACCATCTCGTAGATGTCGAGATTGCGATACCCCTCGGGAATCACCAGAAGATTCTGGCTGTTCGGGTCGACCATCATCTTCAAGGCCTCGGCCGCGGACATCTTCTCGCGGAGCAGATAGACGCCTGCCTGGATCGACTTGCCCTTGGGGTTCTCGTTCTGCGCGGCGACGAACGCGTCGACGCTCTTGATGACACCCTTCTGCTTCAGGATGTTGCCGATGTCGGAGCCGAAGGCGCCCTTCTCGATCTCCACCTCGACCTCGCCGGTGCCCGTTCCGGTGTAGTCGGGCGCCGCGCCGTACTTGTCCTGCCAGTACGAGTAGCCGACGTAGCACACTCCGCCGAGGCCGCCGAGCAGGACCACCGAGACGACCAGGCAGGCGACGCCGCTGCGGCTCTTCTTCTTTCCCTTGCCGCCGCGGCGCTCGTTGCCGCCTCGACCGCCGCGGCGTGACTCGCGCGGGTCGTCGTCGTACTCGTCGTCACGGTCGTCGCGGTCGTCGGCGCCTGTGAAGAAGGGGTGGGTCTCCTCCGGCTGGACCTCCGGGTCCCAGTCGGGACTCTGCGCAGGCGCCTGCTCGGCAACAGCCTCGCGGTGGCCCGGGGGTTGCGGCGGCGGGTAGGCCTCCGGCGTGCCGTAGGAGTCATGCGTCTCGCCGTGGCCGGCCGGCTGAACGTCGTAGGGCATACCGGCGGACTGCTGCCCGGTGTCCCAACCACCGTTGTCGTACTGAGGCTGCTGGGGCTGCTGCTGTGTATACGGGTCCTGCGGCTGCTGCTGCGCGTGCGGGTCCTGCGGGTAGGACTGCTGCGCGTGCGAGTCCTGCGGGTAGGACTGCTGCTGCGCGTACGGGTCCTGCGGCTGCTGCGCGTACGGGTCCTGCGGGTAGGACTGCTGCTGCGCGTACGGGTCCTGCGGGTAAGACTGCTGCTGCGCGTGCGGATCCTGCGGGTAAGACTGCTGCTGCGCGTACGGGTCCTGCGGGTAGGGCTGCTGCTGCGCATGCGGATCCTGCGGGTAGGGCTGCTGCTGGCCGCCGTACTGGCTCTGGCCGTGGGTAGGCGGCTGTCCTCCCCATCCCTGGTCCCCGTACAAGGGGTCCTCGGGATTCCACGGTTCGGAGCCGGGGCCCCGGCCATACTCAGTCATCGATCCCCTAGAGCCGCGAGACGACGTTCCGTCTCTTTGCTGTGCGGTGTTTGTTCGAACACCGCCACATCGCGCGGAACGTTACCGTATCGCGATCAGCCAACCGTTTCGACGCCTTCGCCCGGGGCTTTCCCTGACGCCCGTTCGGACTCCAGAGCGTTCTGAAGGATCACCACAGCGGCAGCCTGATCGATGACGGAACGGCCTTTCTTGGACTTCACGCCCGAAGCGCGCAGTCCTTGACTCGCCGTTACTGTGGTCATCCTCTCGTCCACCAATCGCACCGGAATGGGTGCGACCGAGCGGGCCACCTCCTGGGCGAAGACCCGGATCTTGGCTGCGGCGGGTCCCTCACCGCCGCCGAGGGACCGCGGCAGGCCGATGATGATCTCGATCGGCTCGTACTCCTCGACGATCTGCCCGAGCCGCCGGTGGGCCGCCGGGACATCGCGTCCCGGAACGGTCTCCACCGGCGTGGCGAGGATCCCGTCGGGGTCGCACGAGGCGACCCCGATCCGGGCGTCCCCGACGTCGATCGCGAGACGACGACCGCGGCGCATCTGCGTCATCCCCGCCGTCACGCCGTCTCGGTGACAAGGCGTTCGACAGCGGCCACGGCGGCTCCGATGGCCTCGGGGTTCTGGCCGCCGCCCTGGGCGACGTCCGGCTTGCCGCCGCCACCGCCGCCAAGGGTCTTGGCGGCGGTACGGACCAGGTCACCGGCCTTGAGTCCACGCTCACGGGCGGCCTCGTTGGTGGCGATCACGGTGAGCGGGCGTCCATTGGCCGTGGTGAACAAGGCCACGACAGCCGGGCGGCCGCCCTGGATGCGTCCGCGAACGTCGAGGACGAGCTTGCGCAGGTCGTCGGCCGAAGTGCCGTCCGGGACCTGGCCGGTGACCAGGGCGACGCCCCGTACGTCCTTGGCGGAATCTGCCAGTCCGGCGGCGGCCTGGAGGACCTTCTCCGCGCGGAACTTCTCGATCTCCTTCTCGGCGTCCTTCAGCTTGCCGAGCATTCCAGCGATCTTCTCCGGGAGCTCCTCGGGACGGCCCTTGACCAGCTCCTGGAGCTGGGCGACGACCGTGTGCTCCCTGGCGAGGAAGTTGTAGGCGTCGACGCCGACGAGGGCCTCGATACGTCGCACACCGGAACCGATGGACGATTCGCCGAGCAGCTTCACCAGACCCAGCTGGGCAGTGTTGTGGACGTGCGTACCGCCGCAGAGCTCCTTGGAGAAGTCGCCGATGGTGACGACCCGGACCCGCTCGCCGTACTTCTCGCCGAACTCAGCGATGGCGCCCTGCTTCTTGGCCTCGTCGATCGGCATGACCTCGGCCTGGACATCGAGTTCACGGGCGAGGACCTCGTTGATCCTCTGCTCGACGTCGGTGAGGACCGTGCCGGGTACGGCGGCGGGCGAGCCGAAGTCGAAGCGGAAGCGGCCCGGCGAGTTCTCCGAACCGGCCTGTGCGGCCGTCGGGCCCAATGCGTCGCGCAGCGCCTGGTGCGTAAGGTGCGTGGCGCTGTGGGCGCGGGCGATGGCGCGTCGGCGGGTGGTGTCGATGGCCGCGTGGACAGAAGCGCCGACGGTCACCTCGCCGACCTGAACCGAACCCTTGTGGACAAAGACGCCGGGGACGGGCTGCTGGACGTCGCGGACCTGGATGGCGGCGCCGCTGTCGAGCCGGATCTGGCCCTGGTCGGCGAGCTGGCCGCCGCCCTCGGCGTAGAACGGGGTGCGGTCCAGGACGACTTCGACCTCGTCGCCCTCGGTGGCGGCGGGCGAGGGGACACCGTCGACGAGCAGGCCGACGATGGTCGACTCGCCCTCGGTGGCGGTATAGCCGGTGAACTCGGTGACGCCGGAGTTGTCGGCGACCGCGCGGTAGGCGGACAGGTCGGCATGGCCGGTCTTCTTGGCCTTGGCGTCGGCCTTGGCGCGCTCCCGCTGCTCCCTCATCAGGCGGCGGAAGCCGTCCTCGTCCACCGAGAGGCCCTGTTCGGCGGCCATCTCCAGGGTGAGGTCGATCGGGAAGCCCCAGGTGTCGTGGAGCAGGAACGCCTTGTCGCCGGCGAGGACCTTGCCGCCGGCGGCCTTGGTCTCGGTGACGGCGGTGTCGAGAATGTTGGTGCCGCCCTTGAGGGCCTTGAGGAAGGCGGCCTCCTCGGCGAGGGCGACGGTCTCGATGCGCTTGCGGTCGGTGATCAGCTCCGGGTACTGCTGCCCCATCGTGTCGATCACGACGTCGACCAGGTCCTTGACGACGGGCCCGGTGGCACCCATCAGGCGCATGTTGCGGATGGCGCGGCGCATGATGCGGCGCAGCACGTAGCCGCGGCCCTCGTTGCCGGGGGTGACGCCGTCGCCGATGAGCATCACGGAGGTACGGATGTGGTCGGCGACCACGCGGAGCGAGACGTCCGAACCGTGGTCGGCGCCGTACTGGACGCCGGTCAGCTCGGTGGCCTTGTCCATGACGACACGCAGGGTGTCGGTCTCGTACATGTTCTGTACGCCCTGCAGGATCATGGCGAGGCGTTCCAGGCCCAGACCCGTATCGATGTTCTTCGACGGCAGGTCACCAAGGATCGGGAAGTCCTCCTTGCCGTCACCTGTGCCCCGCTCGTACTGCATGAAGACCAGGTTCCAGATCTCCACGTAGCGCTCGTCGTTGACGGCCGGGCCGCCCTCGATGCCGAACTCGGGGCCGCGGTCGTAGTTGATCTCGGAGCAGGGGCCGCAGGGTCCGGGGACGCCCATGGACCAGAAGTTGTCCTTCTTGCCCAGGCGCTGGATGCGCTCGGCCGGTACGCCGATCTTGTCGCGCCAGATCTGCTCGGCCTCATCGTCGTCGAGGTAGACCGTGATCCACAGCCGCTCGGGGTCGAGACCGAAGCCGCCGTCCGCCACGGAGCTCGTCAGAGCCTCCCAGGCGTAGCTGATGGCGCCTTCCTTGAAGTAGTCACCGAAGGAGAAGTTGCCGCACATCTGGAAGAACGTGCCGTGCCGGGTGGTCTTGCCGACCTCCTCGATGTCCGGCGTACGGACACACTTCTGCACGCTGGTGACGCGCGGGGCGGGCGGCTTGACCTCGCCGAGGAAGTACGGCTTGAAGGGGACCATGCCCGCGGGGACCAGGAGCAGAGTCGGGTCGTCCGCGATGAGCGACGCCGAAGGGACGACGGTGTGACCGCGCTCCTCGAAGAAGCTCAGCCAGCGGCGACGAATTTCAGCCGACTCCATCAGTGGTCCTCATTCCGGTTGTACGAGTTGTAGGGGAGCTTGCGGTACTTGGTGGCTTCGAGGGACCTGTCCGGTCCGACGGGCTCGGCCGCCTCGACGGCGAAATGACGCCGTACGGGGAAGTCGGGGTCGACCGGTGCCTCCAGGCCCAGCGCCTCACCCAGTTCGGCCTCGCGCCGGGCCATGGACTCACGGACGTCCAGAGCGAAGTCCTTGAGCTTGTGGCCCGTCTCGATCGCCTTGTCCGCGGCCTGCGCCGCGAGACTCTCGGGGGTCAGCTGCTTGAGCTTCCGGTTGACCTTGGCGGTGGCCCATACACCGGCGGCGGCGCCAGCGGTGAACCAGAACGTACGGCGGAACATCGCTGCGTCAGTCCTTCGATCCGCGGGAGTTTCTGCCGTTGCGCTTCCGGCCGCGCGCGGCCGGCACGGTGCGGCCGACGATCACCGTACGACGGGCAGGTTCCGGCTCCGGATCGGTCTTGCGGCCGATGGCCTGCCGTACGCCGTAACCGAACGCGGCGACCTTGACGAGCGGGCCGCCGAAGGCCGAGGCGACAGTGGTGGAGAGCGCCGAGGCGTTCGAGGTGACTTCCTGGACGTCCGTGGCGATCGCGTCGACCTTGTCGAGCTGGGTCTGCGCGGAGCGCACGGTGGCGGAGGCGTCGGCAAGCAGCGGGACCGCCTGCTCGGTCACGTCCGCCACGAGCTTGGTGGTCGCCCTGAGCGTCTGGGCCAGCCTCACCAGTACGACGGCGAGGAACGAAACCAGGATCGCCCAGAAGACGGCCACCAGGATCCCGGCCACCTCTCCACCGGACACAGTGCACCGCTCTCTAGCTTGTCGCTGTCTCTGTCTGTCTCTGCTCGGTCCGGCGACCGCTGCTGCGACAGCCGATCGTCGTCTCCCGAGCCTATCGCGCCGGTGGTCGCGCCCTGTACCGCATTACCGGCGGCAAGAACCTCAGTTGCCATAAGGAGATTGCGCGGAGAGTGCCTGTACAAGCACTCTGCGTATTTCACGCGGCGGTGGCCAGGGCGTCGGCGAACGGGCCCGTGGACCGGCCGGGGGACGCCGGGGCTGGTGCCGGGCCCCGGGAAAACACCCAGGCCCGCCGCCTCCCCGTACATCGGGAAGGGGCGGGCCTGAGCGCTGGTGAGAGCGGCTACGCCTGAATCAGCGGGCGTAGTACTCGACGACGAGCTGCTCGTCGCAGATCACGGGGATTTCCTTGCGGTTCGGGTCCCGGTCAAGGCGGAAGGCCAGGGCCTTCAGGTTCACCTGCAGGTAGCGCGGGGTCTCGCCGTCGGGGGCGTAACCACCCTCGCGGGCAACCTGGAAGGGGTGCTTGTCGCGGCTGCGCTCGCGGACCATCACGATGTTGTCGGGACGGACACGGAAGGACGGCTTGTCGACCTTGCGGCCGTCGACCTCGATGTGACCGTGCACGACCATCTGGCGGGCCTGGTAGATGGTGCGGGCGATGCCCGAACGCAGGACCAGGGCGTCGAGACGACGCTCGAGCTCGACGACGAGCGCCTCGCCCGTCTTGCCCTCGGCCTTCTTGGCGCGGTCGTAGGCACGCGCCATCTGGCGCTCGCTGATGTCGTACTGGGCGCGCAGACGCTGCTTCTCCAGCAGACGGACCTTGTAGTCCGAGTTCTGCTTGCGGCCACGGCCGTGCTCGCCCGGCGGGTAGGGGCGGGCCTCGAAGTACTTGACAGCCTTCGGCGTCAGCGCAATGCCGAGCGCGCGGCTCTTCTTGACCTTGGGACGCGACTGGTTAGGCACGTTCTCCAGACCTCCATCGTAGGTTAGGTTAGGCTCACCTTACTTGAGGAGATCGCATGTCTCGCCCGGGGAACACCACACACTTCACGGACAGCACTGACAGCGTCGACATCCCTCAGGGTGCCGATACGACGGAGGACCGATCAGATCGTGGTCAGCCGCGTCCCGGCGGGCTTGAAAACACTCGGATGCCGTCAGCAGCCGAGCGCACACGAACTCTCGTACAGAGTACCTGTTCATCGGTACTGCTCGTCCCCGGGCTGAACGCGCCCGGCTCGGATCAGCTGATGCCTCTGACCAGGGGCGTGGGCCCCGATGGGGATCTGTTCCTCGAACTCCCCGCTGATTCCCCGGCCGTACGGGCCGCGGCGCACGCGGGACGACGGGTCGGCCGCTGTGCTGGAGATCACGGACGCCGCCCCGGTCTCCGTACCGCACCGCATCCGGGGCCGCGCCCGGGTCTCGGGCCGGCTCACCACCGTAACCCGGCATGTCGGGACCCGGCCGGATGACGCTCCGGCTCGAGACGGGCGAGGCGTACGTCGACCTCAGTCGGCGGACGGGCCTGAGAGCCGCTCGCGGACCCGCTCCACCACATCCGCGTAGCGCGCCTCCGCGCCATAGCGCGTGGGCTGGTAGTAGTGCTTGTCGCGTACGGCGTCCGGGGCGTACTGCTGGGCGGCGATACCGCCGGGGACATCGTGCGGATACACATAGCCCTGGGCGTGGCCGAGCTTGGCGGCGCCCTTGTAGTGGCCGTCGCGCAGATGGGCCGGGACCGGGCCCGCGAGCCCCTTCCGTACGTCCTCCTGGGCGGCGAAGATCGCCAGGGTCGCCGCATTGGACTTGGGGGCGAGGGCCAGGGCGATCGTGGCATGGCTCAGGGTGAGCGCCGCCTCGGGAAAGCCGATCATGGCGACCGCCTGGGCGGCCGCGACGGCGGTGGGCAGTGCCGTGGGATCGGCGAGACCGATGTCCTCGCTGGCCGAGATCATCAGCCTTCGGGCGATGAACCGGGGGTCCTCCCCCGCCTCGATCATCCGGGCCAGATAGTGCAGCGCGGCATCCACATCGGAGCCGCGGATCGACTTGATGAGCGCGCTCGCGACGTCGTAGTGCTGGTCGCCGTCCCGGTCGTACTTGACGGCGGCACGGTCGACGGTCTCCTCCAGGGTCAGGAGGGTGATCTCCTTCTCCTGCTTGGCCAGCGCCGCACCGGCCGCGGCCTCCAGCGCCGTGAGCGCCCGCCGGGCGTCGCCGCCCGCGATGCGCAGCAGATGTGCCTCGGCGTCCCTCGGCAGCGCCACCGCGCCGCCGAGTCCGCGCTCGTCGGTCAGTGCACGCTGCAGCAGGCCGCGCAGATCGTCGTCGGTGAGCGATTCCAGGGTGAGCAGCAGCGAGCGCGACAGCAGCGGCGAGATGATCGAGAAATACGGATTCTCGGTGGTCGCGGCGATCAGCGTCACCCAGCGGTTCTCCACCGCCGGGAGCAGCGAGTCCTGCTGCGCCTTGGAGAAGCGGTGGATCTCGTCGAGGAAGAGGACGGTCTCCTTGCCGTAGCCGCCGGTGGCGCGGCGGGCGCCTTCGATGACGGCCCGCACTTCCTTGACGCCCGCAGTGATCGCGGAGAGCTCGACGAAGCGCTTGTTGGTGGCCTTGCTGACCACGTACGCCAGAGTCGTCTTTCCGATGCCGGGCGGGCCCCAGAGGATCACCGACGACGGGCCTGCGGGCCCGCCGTTCCCCTCGCCGACGAGGCGGCGCAGCGGCGAGCCCGGCTTGAGCAGATGCTGCTGGCCGACGACCTCGTCGAGGGTGCGGGGACGCATCCGGACAGCCAGTGGGCTGCTGGACGGGTCCTTCTCCTGGCGGTCTTCGGCAGCTGCGGTAAAGAGGTCGGGCTCCACGTTTTGAAGCCTATGTCACGGCACTGACATCCCTGCCGGGCCGGTCGCCCGGCAGTAGCGGCGGGCCGGTCAGCTGGTCCAGAAGTCCCACCAGCGGGTCAGGATCAGCATGCCGATGATGCCGATCCACAGGACCGGCGGCACCCAGTGGAACTCCGTCAGTCCGTTGCGCAGCCAGTTCGGCGCGGGCAGGATCCGGTGCTTGATGTTGTGCGTGGTGACGTAGCAGAACATGACGATCGTGGCGACCCAGGCCAGGCAGCACCACAGGCAGAGCGAGTTGATGTTGTAGAGCGACTGGTACTGGAGCCAGGTGCAGAAGCCGACGCCGAACAGCGTGCCGGCGTTCATCCCGAGCCAGTACCAGCTGCGGAAGCGGGCGCCCGCGAGCAGCGCGATGCCGATGCCGATGATCACGGAGTAGGTGACCAGACCGAGCATCGGGTTCGGGAAGCCGAAGGCGCCCGCCTGCTCGCTCTTCATGATGTTGCCGCATGCGACGACCGGGTTGAGACTGCAGCCCGGTGTGAAGTTGGGGTCCTCCAGCAACTTGAACTTGTCGATGGTGATGGCCCAGGCGGCGAGGAGTCCGGCGGCGCCCGTGATCACCAGCAGCAGCGCGAACGCCCGACTGCCGCCGATGGTCCTCTTCCCGCTGTCCTCGTCCTGGTCGGAGGAGGGATGGTCAACCGCTGCAGTCGTCATATCGCCGTTCCATCAGTGAGTGGCCTGCTGGGCACGGTCATTGTGCCGCACCGAACCGCTGACGTTCTGTTCGATGGACATAAAGATGTACGCAAAGCTCTGCGCACGGCCGGTGCGGAACACGCGGGTCCGCGAGACGCTCTCATCCATGACTGAACTTGCGGTGGAGGTGCGCGGTCTGCGCAAGCGCCACGGCGAAGTGACCGCGGTCGACGGTCTGGACCTGGGCATCCGGCGTGGCGAGGTGTTCGGAATCCTCGGACCGAACGGGGCCGGGAAGAGCACGACCGTGGAAATCCTGCACGGCCATCGCAGCCGCGACGAAGGGACCGTGTCGGTGCTCGGCGTGGACCCGGCTTCCGCCGAGCGCCATTGGCGTTCCCGGGTCGGAGTCGTACGGCAGGATGAATCGGTGCCCGCCGAGTTGACGGTACACAAGACGGTGACGCACTTCTCCCGCTACTACCCGAGGCCGCGCGACTGCGAGCAGGTCATCGCGCTGGGGGCCTGGAGCAGAAGGCCGGCGCCCGCATCAAGGAACTCTGCGGCGGCCGGCGGCGCCGTCTCGAAGTGGCGCTCGGCGTGATCGGCTCCCCTGGATGTGCCAGGGCTCGCGCGCAGTGTTCCTGCCCGAGTCGGCGGCCGTGATCGAGCAGGCGGGGAGCTGGGAGTACGGGAAGGTCGCGCTGGTGCTGGGTGCCTGATGCATCGGCGGTCTTGTGCTGTGCCTGCTGGCCTTCCGCTGGAAGGACCGGCGCGACGGCTGACCGGGGTGGGCCGGTGAACCCTGCGCTCCCGGTCGCCGGACGGGCCGGTGTTCCAGTCCGTCCGACGACCCGGAGAATTCAGTGCCGTGACCGGCAATGTTTGCCCGCGACGGGCACAGCTTGCCGGGAGGGGTACTCCAACTAGGCCAGGCGTCCGCGGAGCGCTTCGGCCACGTCCGGCAGGGGTACCGCCGTCTGCTCTCCGGACTCCATGTCCTTGAGCTGGACGACGCCCTCGGCCAGGTCCCGCTCACCCGCGACGATCGTGAACCGTGCCCCCGACCGGTTCGCGCTCTTCATCGCACCCTTGAGGCCGCGGTTTCCGTACGCGAAGTCCGCCGCCACACCCTCGCGACGCAGTTGCGTGACGATCCCGAAGAGCACCCGCCGGGCCTCCTCGCCGAGCGGTACCGCGAAGACGCTGGTGGCCGCGGGCAGTTCGAGCTCGATGCCCTCCGCCTCCAGCGCAAGCACCGTACGGTCCACGCCCAGCGCCCAGCCGACCGACGGGAGCGCCGGGCCGCCGATCATCTCGGAGAGGCCGTCGTAGCGGCCGCCGCCGCCCACCGCGGACTGCGAGCCGAGTCCGTCGTGGACGAACTCGAAGGTGGTGCGGGTGTAGTAGTCGAGGCCGCGGACCAGCTTCTCGTCGTCCTCGTACGCCACACCTGCCGCGGAGAGCAGGTCGCGCACCTCCTCGTGGTACGCCTTGCAGGCGTCGCACAGATAGTCGCGCAGAACCGGGGCGCCGGTCAGCTGCTTCTGCACCTCGGGCCGCTTGTCGTCGAGGACCCGGAGCGGGTTGATCTCGATGCGGCGACGGGTCTCCTCGTCCAGGTCGAGCTCGCGCAGGAAGCCCTGGAGCGCGTCCCGGTAGACGGGGCGGCACTCCTTGTCGCCCAGCGAGTTGAGCAGGATGCGGAAGTTCTGCAGACCCAGCGTGCGGTACGCCTGGTCGGCCAGGATGATCAGCTCGGCATCCAGCGCCGGGTCCTCGGCGCCGATCGCCTCGGCACCGACCTGCGAGAAGTGCCGGTAGCGGCCCTTCTGCGGGCGCTCGTAGCGGTAGTACGAGCCGGAGTACCAGAGCTTCACAGGCAGGTTGCCGAGCTTGTGGAGATTGGCCTCCAGCGCGGCGCGCAGCACGGACGCGGTGCCCTCGGGGCGCAGTGCCAGCTGGGAGCCGCCCTTGGTGGTGAGGGTGTACATCTCCTTGGTCACGATGTCGGTGGACTCACCGACACCGCGCGAGAAGAGGGCGACGTCCTCGAAGCCGGGCGTCTCGATGTAGCCGTAGCCGGAGTTCTTCAGGGGTGCGGCGATCGCCTCGCGCACCGCGAGGTACTTCGCGGAGTCGGGCGGGGTCAGGTCGTACGTGCCCTTGGGGGCCTTGAAGGTGCTCACGGAATTTCTCTCGTCACATTCCTCGTCGGGGCGCGTCCATACCGTGCAGATACGGATTCGAGGCGCGCTCGCGGCCGATGGTCGTCTGGGGGCCGTGGCCGGACAGCACCACAGTCGAGTCGTCGAGCGGCAGGCACACACGGGCCAGCGACTCGAGCAGCTCGGCGTGGTCGCCACCGGGCAGGTCGGTGCGTCCGACGGAGCCGGCGAAGAGCAGGTCGCCCGAGAAGAGGATCTGCGGAACATCCGCGGCCTCGGGCATCCTGAACGTCACCGACCCCTTGGTATGGCCGGGCGCATGCGCGACACCGAACTCCAGACCGGCCAGCTTCAGGAGGGCGCCGTCGCTCAGTTCCTTGACGTCGTCCGGCTCCCCCACCGTCAGCTCACCCATGAGCGGCATCCCGATGGAGCGGCCGAGGGCCTTCTCCGGGTCGCTCATCATGTACCGGTCCTCCGGGTGGATCCAGGCAGGGACGTCGTGCGCGCCGCACACCGGGACGACCGAGGCGACATGGTCGATGTGGCCGTGGGTCAGTACGACGGCGACGGGCTTCAGCCGATGCTTCTTCAGCGCTTCCTCGACTCCGGATGCGGCCTGATGGCCCGGGTCGATGATCACGCACTCCTCGCCTGCGGCCGGGGCGACCAGGTAACAGTTGGTCCCCCAGGCCCCGGCGGGGAACCCGGCAATGAGCACGATCGTCCTTAATGGTCGTCCGACGATGGATTGCGACTGAGAAGGTCGCGGCAGTTGAGAGCCTACCGGCGCTCCGCATTCCACAGCTAACCCATATACGGTACGGGGCAGCCCAGGCCTCATCACACGACCTACAAGGAGATCACCCGGTGGTCAGCAGCGATCAGCGGCGGCGGCAGCTCGCCAGGGAGAAGTTCCAGCGGCAGCAGCAGCGCCGGGAGGAGGCCCGCAGCAGGACGAGGCGTCTGACGGTCGTCATCGCGTCCGTGGTGGCCGTGGCCGCGGTCGTCGGGGTGGGCTCGTATCTCGCCCTCGACGGCGACGGCAAGAAGGACAAGAGCGATGCGGCCGCGAGCCCGGCGGCCTCGCCGTCCGCGAGCGAGAGCAGCGTGCCCGAGCCCGCGCTGAAGATCGACAAAAAGGCGAAGTACGCGATGTCGCTCAAGACGAGCCAGGGCGACATCGCGTTCACGATGGACGCGGCGAAGACGCCGCACACCACGAACTCCTTCAAGTCGCTGGCCGACAAGGGCTTCTTCGACGGTACGAAGTGTCACCGCTTGACCACGCAGGGCATTTTCGTCCTGCAGTGCGGTGACCCCAAGGGAGACGGCACGGGCGGCCCCGGCTACACGATCCCGGACGAGAACCTGACCGCGCTGGGCAAGGCGGGCAAGGACGGCACGGTGACCTATCCGGCGGGCACGGTGGCGATGGCGAACACCGGCCAGGCACACACCGGTGGCAGCCAGTTCTTCCTGGTGTACAAGGACAGCAAACTGCCGCCCACCTACACGCCGTTCGGCACGATGGACGATGCCTCGCTGAAGGCCGTCAAGGACATCGGTGCGGCGGGAGTGGCCGGTGGTGCGCCTGACGGTGCGCCCAAGAAGGCCGTGGACATCTCGAAGGCCGCTGTCGACAAGTCGTGACCCGGCCAGGACGGCCGGACCGGGCCGGCCGGTGATGACGGCGAAGCGCGGGCCGGATTATTTTCGGCCGCGCTGAGTGCGGACAGCCGGGCGGCCGGTCGCCTAGATTGGCGTTGTGCAGGGCGGGCGCTGCCCGCCCCAGGAAACTGTGGACGATGCCAGGGGGGCGAACCCTCACGCAGGCATCAGGTGGAGGAGGCGCTGTGAGCAGCGACCCGTGGGGCCGCGTCGATGAGACGGGCACCGTGTACGTGCGTACAGCCGATGGCGAGCAGGTCGTCGGATCGTGGCAGGCGGGTTCCCCCGAGGAGGCTCTGGCCTACTTCGAGCGCAAGTACGAGGGCATTGTGGTCGAGATCGGCCTCCTCGAACGGCGGGTGAAGACCACCGATCTGTCGGCCAAGGACGCCACGACCGCCATCGAGCATCTGCGTCTGCAGGTGGACGAGCATCATGCCGTCGGTGACCTCGACGCGCTGCGCAAGCGACTCGACGCGCTGGTCGCGACGGTCGACTCGCGGCGCGAGGAGCGCAAGGCGCAGAAGGCGAAGCAGACCGACGAGGCGAAGCATGCCAAGGAGGCGCTGGTCACCGAGGCCGAGGAGCTGGCGCAGAGCGAGCAGTGGCGCTCCGCGGGCGAGCGCCTCCGTGCGCTCGTCGACACGTGGAAGGGCCTGCCGCGGCTCGACCGCAAGTCGGACGACGAGCTGTGGCACCGCTTCTCGCACGCCCGCTCGGCGTTCTCCAAGCGCCGCAAGGCCCACTTCGCCTCGCTGGACGCCCAGCGCGAGGAGGCCCGCAAGGCCAAGGAGAAACTGGTCGTCGAGGCCGAGTCGCTCTCCGGCTCCACGGACTGGGGAGCGACGGCCGCCCGCTATCGCGACCTGATGACGGAGTGGAAGGCGGCGGGCCGCGCCCAGCGCGAGGCCGAGGACGATCTGTGGAACCGTTTCCGCGGTGCTCAGGACGTCTTCTTCGCCGCCCGTAGCGAGATCTTCGCCGAGCGGGACGCGGAGCAGGGCGAGAACCTCAAGCTCAAGGAGGAGCTCGCGGTCGAGGCCGAGAAGCTGGTGCCGGTGCAGGACCTGAAGGCGGCCAGGGCCGCGTTCCGGGCCATCAACGAGCGCTGGGAGGCCATCGGCCATGTGCCGCGTGACGCCCGCCCGAAGGTCGAGGGGCGGATGCACGCGGTGGAGCGGGCGCTCCAGGAGGCGGAGGAGTCGGAGTGGCGCCGGACGAACCCGGAGGCGCGTGCGCGCGCCGCGGGTCTGACCGGTCAGCTGCAGGCGGCCGTGGACAAGCTGCGTACGCAGATCGACACGGCCCGCGCCTCGGGCAACAACGCCCGGGCCGACAAGCTGGCCAAGGAGCTCGAAGGCCGGCAGGCACTGCTGGACCAGGCGCTGAAGGGCCTGGAGGAGTTCGGCGGCTGAAGCGGCATCTGCTGCTGACCGGCTTGTGACCGGAGACGAAGAACCAGTGGTGCTTCTCGATGGAGTGCAGCCAGTCGGACAGACCCGGGATCGTCACCGAGGTGATGTCCTCGGCGGGCGGGG